>CABUOH010000018.1 GCA_902493085.1 uncultured Sutterella sp.
CGATCGTGCCCACGTTAACGTGGGGCTTGGTACGTTCAAACTTACCCTTGGCCATCTTTGGCTCCTGAACAAGCTCCCAGAACCCGGGAAGGAACTGGAATTATTTTTAAGAGAAGGAAAAAATTAGTGGTGCCCATGATGCGGATCGAACGCATGACCTCTCCCTTACCAAGGGAGTGCTCTACCACTGAGCCACATGGGCACGCTTCATGGAGCGGGTGAAGGGAATCGCAGGGAGAATTGCTCCACCTGGATCTAGTGTCCTTCCGCGCTGCATTTGAGGAATTCGCTTTGCGAAAGTTTCGCTGGTGGAGAGGGATGGATTCGAACCATCGTAGGCGTAAGCCAACAGATTTACAGTCTGCCCCCTTTAGCCACTCGGGCACCTCTCCGTAGCGAGGATTTGAATTATGCAGACCTCTTTTCGAACTGTCAATAGCCCTTCCTTAAAAAGATCTAAATTCAGTAGATTTACTTAAAAATACTGTCCTTTCCCTAAGAGCTCATGCGTATACACTAGACACGCCTTCGTCATAATCCGTCCCCCATGCCTTCTCCCGACTCGATCATCACCTTCAGTACGCTTGCCGCGCTTGTTCAGCTCTGCATCATCATCGGCGTCATCCTGCGCGTCATGCTCACGCGCCATCCCCCGGGATCGTCTTTCGCATGGATTCTCATCACGACGCTCCTGCCTTATTTCGGATTTATTCTCTATCTTCTGTTCGGCGAGCGGCCCATCGGACAAATTCGCGCCGCTCGTTTCCGCAGGCACCTGGCCCGTCTCAAGGAACTCTCGCATCAAAAGCTCACCCCCACGGGCCCTCTTCCCCGCCATCTGGCACGCCACAGAACACTTATTCACCTGGCGACCCGCATGGGGAACCTCCCCGTGACATCGGGAACCGACATCGCCCTTCTTTCCTCTTCCGACGACACCTTTGCGGCGATCATCCGAGACATTGACTCTGCACGGCACTCGATCGACATGGAGTTCTACATCTGGCACCCCGGCGGCGAAGCCGATCGCGTGGCGGCCTCTCTTTTCAACGCCCGTGGGCGCGGTGTGCGCGTACGCATCCTTGTCGACGACTTCGGAGCACGCGCCTTTCTTAGAAGCGAAACCTGCAAAGCCTTTCGCAGCGCCGGCATTGAAGTCGCCCAAGCCATGCCCATGCGTCTTCTGCGCTTCTTCGGTCTTCAACGAGTGGATCTTCGCCTTCACCGCAAGACAATCATCATCGACAACGATATCGGCTATACGGGAAGCCTCAACATGATTGACCCCCACACCTATGATGCCGCGCGTACTGTCGGCCCATGGGTAGATGCCATGGTGCGCCTCACCGGACCTGCCGTGCAAAGCCTGCGCGCCACCTTTCACATTGACTGGGCCATTCAGCCTGACGGAGACCCGTCCGATCTCGAACGCGTGCGCGCAGCGCGCAAGATTCCTCAGTGTGGCGATGCCACCATAGTCACAGTGCCTTCCGGCCCCTACGGACATCAGGACCCCAACCTGCATCTCCTCCTTGAGACCATCAACGCCGCGCGCTTCAACATCACCATCACGACTCCCTATTTCGTTCCCAACGAGGGCCTCGCCACCGCCCTCATAAGCGCCGCCTACAGAGGCGTGAAGATCACGCTCATCGTCCCCTCACGCGCCGACAGCAGAGCCGTTACGTGGGCCGCTCGGCGCTACTTCGACGACATGCTCACCGCAGGGGTCAACATTCTTCTCTTCAGCGGTGGCCTGCTCCATACGAAATCCATTTCCGTTGACGACGAGTACGCCGTCTTCGGTACAGTCAACTTCGACAACCGAAGCATCCACTTGAACTTTGAAATGATGCTGCTCATTTTCGATACCGGTTTCATTCAAGACATAAAAAAGCTGCACGACTCCTATGCGGAGCAGTGCAGCCGTCTTGACCCCGATGTCTGGCGCCACCGTCCGATGTCGGAGCGCCTTAAGGAAGGTGCCTGCTATCTCATCTCGCCTCTGCTTTGAATGAGCTCTTACTTTCTCTCCTCAATATCCTCGACATCGTTCATCTTCCAGTTTTTGTTATCCGTGGTCTTGATGCTGAGCACCGTCGTTTCCGTACGTGCTTCACGCACGTCTTCACGTGCGTCCCGGCCTTGGGTCTCCCGGCTTGCGGCAGCTTGTCTCATAGCCTCGTACCAGTCGGTCGTGCCGCCGGCCTGCCTAGCCTTCCACCAAGCCCACCCCCAGGCAACCACCCCCATAACCATAACGGCGGCTATGACCGCAAGCACGACCGGCAGCATCAGAAAGCCTAGCCCCACGAGCACGGCAAACGAAACCAGACCAATCAGGATGCGAACAAAGGGATTCCCCGACGTCTGAAAAACATAGAGCGGCATAAGCTTCTTTCTCCGATAGGCTTCCGGCGTTTTTTGGGATTTGGGCATATTGCCGGAGCACCACTGTCAAGTATAAGAGGCGCCCTCATCTCGCGGCGGCGCCATTTCTCCATTTCTTTGTACATGGGGGCAGCCTTCACCTGAATCAAGCGTTCAGGTTGTAAGCATTCGTACCCTCAAAGGCAAGCTAAAAACTCGATGATCGTTTCCGCCCCGTGAGGCGTCATGTTTTTGTAAGATAGCAGACCACCCTATAATTGTTCGATCAGCAAGCATCCCCTCGCACCAATAAACGGATGCTTTTCAGTGCAGCTTGCCGATCAAGCAATGCGCAGTTTCATTTCCAGAACAGCTTCCAAGCAGTTGTCCTGAGCCACTACAGATTATTTATGGACGCAGATAACAAAAACACTCTCCCTGACGTGCAGTCCGCGCGCGACGGCCGCAACATCGCCATCAACCGCGTCGGCGTTCGAGGCATCACCGTTCCCATCACGGTTCAGACCAAGGAAGGCACGCTGGCCACCGTTGCCACGGTTGAAATGACCGTCTCGCTCCCCGCCGACAAGAAGGGCACGCACATGTCCCGCTTCGTCGCGCTCATGGAGGAACATTCCGAGCCGCTCAACGTCAACGTTGTCCGTTCGCTCATGGCCGACATGCTCAAGCGTCTGGACGCCGTTGACGGCACGATTGAACTCCGCTTCCCGTTCTTCATCCGCAAGTGCGCCCCCGTCAGCAAGTTGACAAGTCTCATGAATTATGAGGCCGCTTGGATCGCCGACAGCCGTGACGGAGTCATCACCGTTCGACAGGAAACCGCCACGCCGGTCACGAGCCTCTGCCCGTGCTCCAAGGAAATCTCCCGCTATGGCGCCCACAATCAACGCTCCCGCTTGACCGCCTCCGTCGAACTTTCCGCCCCGATGAGCCTTGAAGAGCAGATCTCCTACAGCGAAGAAGCCGCCTCCTGCCAGCTCTGGGCTCGTCTCAAGCGTTCCGACGAAAAGTACGTCACCGAGTACGCTTACGATCATCCGAAATTCGTCGAAGACATCGTTCGAGACATGGCCGCCGCCCTCAACCAAGAGGATCGCGTCGTCGCTTACCGGGTGGAAGCCGAGAATTTCGAGTCCATCCACAATCACTCCGCCTACGCCTACATCACGCACGACAAGCGCTGATGCCGTAAGGCAATGACTCGTTCACTGCGTCGGCCTGTTGTCTGAACGGACGGCAGGCCGTTACGTTTTCCCACCCCATCGCACACGTGTTCCCTGTTCCAAGAAGGTACACTGTGGCGATACGGAAAACGAACCCATCACTTACACGACATTCATCATGCTCGCTCAGCAAAAAGAGGCCCTGACCTCCCTTATTTCTTCCGCACTTGAAACGCTCGACGTCACCGGCGTTTCCGTTATCCTCGAACGGCCGAAGATGCCTGAACACGGCGACGTCGCCTGCACGGTCGCCATGCAGCTCGCCCGCACTCTCAAGAAGAATCCCCGCGAGATTGCCTCGCAGATCGTCGCAGCCCTCAAGGCCAATCCCGAAAGCGAAAAACTTATCAAGTCGGTTGAAATCGCCGGACCGGGCTTCATTAACTTCCGCATTCAGGACAACGCCCGTCAAGAAATTGTTCGTCAGGTTCTCAAAGCCGGCACAAGCTTCGGCTACAGCGACGCCCACAAGAACCAGTCCGTTCTTCTCGAGTTCGTCTCCGCCAATCCCACCGGCCCGCTTCATCTCGGCCATGCCCGCCAGGGAGCGCTGGGAGACGTGCTCGCCAACCTGCTCGCTACTCAAGGCTGGAAAGTCACGCGCGAGTTCTACTACAACGACGCCGGCGTTCAGATCGGCAACCTCGCCGAATCCATCCGCCTGCGCGCACGCGAGCTCAAGGGAGAAGCCGTCACGCTTCCCGAAAACGCTTATCACGGCGAATACGTGATCGCCATTGCCCGCGACTATCTCGACGCCAAGCCCGTTCACGCACATGACGGCACCATCATCGAATCCAAAGGCGATCTTTCCGACACGGACTGCATCCGCCGCTACGGCGTAGCCTATCTGCGCAATGAGCAGGATGATGACCTCGACGCACTCGGCGTGCATTTCGACAACTTCTATCTTGAATCTTCGCTCTACGCTTCCGGACGTGTTCAGGCCGCCGTTCAATCCATGATCGACTCCGGCCGCACCGAAGAACGCGACGGCGCCCTCTGGCTCAAAACAACCGAATGCGAGGATCTGGGCATTCACGACGACAAGAACCGCGTGATGCGTAAGGTTGACGGCACCTTCACCTACTTTGTGCCCGACGTGGCCTACCATCTTGCAAAGTTCGAGCGCGGCTTCACCAAGGCCGTCAACATCCAAGGGTCCGACCACCACGGCACGATCGCCCGCGTTCGCTGCGGCCTGCAGTGCTGTGCACTCGCCCGTCAGATAAGCATTCCGAAGGAATTCCCCGAATACATTCTTCACAAGATGCTCTCCGTAGTGAAGGATGGCGAACCCGTCAAGATGAGCAAGCGCTCGGGCAACTACGTCACGCTTCGCGATCTCGTCGACATGGCCGGAAAGGATGCCGCCCGCTTCTTCCTCGTCGCCCGCAAAGCCGATGCCGAATTTGTCTTCGACATCAATCTCGCCCAGCAAAAGAGCGACGAGAATCCGGTTTACTACCTGCAGTATGCTCATGCCCGCATCTGCTCCGTGTTCGCGAATGCCAAGGACAAGGGCTATGAAATTCCCGACAACGACGCGCTCCTCAAGGCCGACCTCTCCAGTCTTGTGAGCGAACAGGCCATGGACTTGATGGCCAAGATCGCCGAATATCCGTCGCTTCTCACGCAGGCCGCCAAGGATCATGCTCCGCACATGCTCTGCTACTACCTTAAGGAACTCGCCGCAGCCTTCCACACGTTCTACAACGCCGAACGCGTCGTGATCGAGAATGATGCGGAACGCAATGCCCGCCTCGCCCTCCTTGCGGCCACCCGTCAGGTACTCGGAAACGGCCTTGCCCTTCTCGGCATCAGTGCACCCGAATACATGGTCCGTCGAGAAGAGGCTTAACCCTATAGGATATTCACAGTGGCCCGTACCAATCTCGCTTCCGGCTTTGCCGGTTTCCTGCTCGGCGTCGTCACCGGTTGCGCCATCTGCGCGGCCGCAGCCGTGTTCATCGCCAACAGCCCGGTCCCCTTCGTCGATAAAGTCCAGAAGGTAACCGCCGATGTTGATCCGTCTCAGAAGCTCGCGGGCGGCATCGATCCGAACCGAGCTCTCAACGAACAGCAGGAAAAGAATTCCGAGGAGGCGGATCCGTCCGGCATCAAGACCGTGACCATTGCTCAATCTCCTGAGACTCAGTCTTCTGCGCCCGCTCCCAAGACTGACGGATCCTACTGGCTGCAGGCCGGAGCCTTCAAGGAAGAGCAGAGCGCCCGCGACCTTACCGGCTCTCTTGCTCTCACGGGCATCAGTAATGTGCAGGTAGTGAAGGCGGGAAACGTCTGGCGAGTCCGCATCGGTCCCTTCGCCGACAAGCAGGAGGCCTCAGAGGTGCAGAACCAAATCGGCAATCTGGGCTTCCAGACCTCCGTGGTCCGCTGAGTCCTTTGGACTTCTTTGAAAAAAGGCTGCAAAGATCATGAACCCTGATTTTTTGCAGCCTTCTCTTTTTCTCGCCTTTCCCTAAAGTGTCTCAACTTTCATTGGCCACAATCTCGAGGACGGCATCTCCATAATTGACGAGCTTCTTTTCGCCGATGCCTGAAACTTTCCTCAGAGCCTCAAGAGTCGTCGGCCGCTCACGCACAATCTCAAGCAGCGTCGCATCCTTGAAGATGACGTAAGGCGGCTTGCCCAAGTTTTTCGCCTCATCACTCCTCCACTGGCGAAGCGCCTCATAAAGGCTTCTGTCCCTTTTTGAGAAATCCCGCAGCAAGGTTGCAGTCTCCGAATTCTCGCGCCGTTTTTTGCGTATCTCGGCCACGCGCTTTCGCACGCAGACCTTCATGTTTCCTCGAAGCAAATCTCGGGCCGCCTCTCCCAAGCTCAGAGCATTGCGCGCCGCAGGATCCACCCACACAACGTGACGCGCCACGAGTTGACGGAGAAGAATGCGCCACTCAGCCGCCGACAAGTCCTGCCCAATGCACCAAGTCGAAATCTGGTCGTGCGAGAAACGGGCCACTCGCTCCGTCATGTTGCCCATCAGCACGTCGATGACGTGCTGAGCTCCGAAGCAAACGCCGCTCGCCTCGCGAATGCGATAGATGCATGAAACAAACTTCTTGGCAGGCACCGTCATGTCGAGCAGCTCAGGCGGTTCAAGACAGTTGTCACAATGGCCGCATGGTTTCGATTTTTCCCCGAAATAGGCCAGCAGCCGCTGTCTGCGGCAGTCCGGAGCCTCAGCAAGCCCCAGCATAGCGTCAAGCTTCTGCGTGCAAAGCTGTTTGTGCATCTCATCGGCATCGCTCGCGTCAATAAAAAAACGTTGATTGACGACATCATTGAGGCCATAGGCCATCCAAGCATCAGCCGGCTCACCGTCACGACCAGCGCGTCCTGTTTCCTGAAAGTACCCCTCGATCGACTTCGGCATGTCGACGTGCGCGACAAAGCGTACATTGGGCTTGTCAATGCCCATGCCGAAAGCAATGGTCGCCACCATCACGATGCCGTCCTCGCGCAAAAATCGAGCCTGATTCCGAGCACGTTCATCCGTCGAGAGGCCTGCATGATACGGAAGAGCCTCAATGCCGAAACCTGAAAGATACTGGGCAATATCCTCTGTCGTTCGGCGGGCCAGACAGTAAACAATCCCGCTGTCTCCTGAGTGCTCATACTTGATGAAGTTGAGAAGCTGCTCCTTGACGTTGCGCTTGTCCACGATGCGATAGAAGATGTTCGGCCTATCGAAGCTCGCCACGAACTCCTTGGCGTCTGTGAGGAGCTTGCCAATAATTTCTCCCCTGGTCTTCTCGTCGGCCGTAGCCGTGAGCGCAATGCGCGGCACCTGCGAATAGCGCGTCCTCAGAAGCTCAAGTTCCCCATACTCCGGACGGAAGTCGTGCCCCCAAACACTCACGCAATGAGCCTCATCAATGGCAAAAAGCGAAACTTTGATCCTGTCGAGCAACGAGAGCATCGCCCCCGTCATCAACCGCTCCGGCGCCACATAGAGCAGGTCTAGTCCGCCCGACAAAAGCGCGTCCTTGACCTCAGACGCCTCCTCCGGCGTCTGGGACGAATTGAGATATGCCGCCCTCACGCCGACCTCGTCAAGTGCATCCACCTGATCCTGCATGAGCGCAATCAGGGGAGAGATCACGACGGCAACGCCGTCGCGCAACAATGCGGGGATCTGGTAGCAAAGACTCTTTCCACCTCCCGTCGGCATCAGCAAAGCATCATGCCCCGCCACAACGGCCTCGACCACTTCCTTCTGAAAGCCCCTGAAGGACTCATAGCCAAAAACCTGATTTAGCACCTCGATCGGGGTATTGAAACGTCGCATATCGTCGGTTAATCTCAAAAAAAATTGCCGGAGTCAAACTCCGGCAATTTTAAATCAGCTCGACGTTACAAAGACGAAGCTGCTTTTCATAGAGATTACTCTCCCCGCTCCAAGCGCTCCGCTCGCTGGCAGGCGGCAATCGTAAAGAGCGCATCGCTAGAGGAGTTCAATGCCGTTTCGCAGGAGTCCTGGAGCACGCCGATGATGAAGCCCACGGCGACCACCTGCATGGCGGTATTCTGATCGATGCCGAAGAGGCCGCAGGCCAGCGGAATGAGCATCAGAGAACCGCCCGGCACGCCCGAAGCGCCGCAGGCGCAGATCGAGGCAACAAAGGAGAGGAAAACGGCCGTACCCAGGTCGACAGGAATGTCGAGCGAGTAGGCGGCGGAAAGCGTCAGGACGGTGATCGTGATGGCGGCACCAGCCATGTTGACCGTAGCGCCCACGGGAATCGAGATGGAGTAAGTGGATTCCGGAAGATTGAGACGACGACAAATTTCCAGATTGACAGGAATATTTGCAGCGGAGGATCGCGTGAAGAAGGCAGCCACCCCCGATTCACGCAGCGTCATCAGCGTCACGGGGAACGGATTCTTGTGCGTGCAGAACCAGACAAGGAACGGGTTGATGACGAGAGCCACAAAGAACATGGAGCCGAGAAGCACCGCAAGCAACTGGATGTAGCCGATGAAAACTTCGGAGCCGGTCGTGGCGAAAGTGTTGGCCACAAGGCCGAAAATGCCGATGGGAGCAAAGCGAATGACGATGCGGACAACAAACTCGACCCCTTTGGCAGCGTCATTGAGCACTTCGCGCGTAGCGGCGGTGCCGTGACGCAGCACGATGCCCATTGCAACCGCCCAAGCGAGGATGCCGATGTAGTTGCCCGAGGAAATGGCGTGAACGGGATTGTCGACAACATTGAGAATCACGTTGCCAAGCACTTCACCGATGCCGCCCGGCGTGTTTGCCGCCGCATCGGTTGCCGTCAGGATGAGCTTCGTGGGAAACATGAAGCTCGCCACAACCGCAACAATGGCTGCGGAAAACGTGCCTATCAGATAGAGAACGAGAATGGACTTGATGTGGAAGTTCTCGCCGGACAAATTCTGATTGGCAATCGAGCTCATCACGAGCACGAACACCAGAATCGGAGCAACCGCCTTAAGGGCCGTCACGAAGACGGTGCCAAGAAAGCCGCATTGCACGGCAGCGGCAGGAGCTGCATAGGCAAGCGCGATGCCAAGCACCAGACCGACCAAAATCTGCTTGACCAGCGATGCCTGAAGGAACGGCATCGCAAAATTGAAGACTCGCTTCATTGTTGTACTCCAGGTGACATTCTTTTTTCGTACGGGCATTATTCCGCCTTCGGCGACCAAACCTCGGCGACATGCGTACGCATTTGCTTACATTACCAAAAACTGCGGCTTTCACCCCCTCCTCCTCCCGGCATTGGAGGCACCAAAATGTCAATCAGATTTACATCTCTTGATCCGAATCAAGCCGCCTGAGGCGGACTCGTTAGTTCCGGAAGCCCGCACTTGCACTTCGCACCGTCTGACGACTCGCGCTAATATTGGATCTTCGTCAGTCCCTATTCAAACGTCCCGTTCCCATGATGAGAAAGCCTGCCATTGGGTTTGTTCTTGCCTGCGTCTTCCTTGACGCACTGGGCATCGGGCTCATTGTTCCTGTTCTTCCGAGGCTCATCGGATCGCTCGCTGACACGCGCGACCTGCAGACCAGCTGGTACGGCGCAATCATGGTGAGCTACGGCCTGATGCAGTTCTTCTTCGCGCCCATCCTCGGCGCCCTTTCTGACCGCATCGGACGGCGTCCCGTGCTGCTTACGGGCATTCTCGGCCTTTCGATCATGATGATCGTGCCCGCCGTCAGCCAGTCCCTGCCCTTCATCCTGCTCTCGAGACTTGTCGGCGGCATGATGAGTTCCAACATCGTGGTGGCGCAGGCCTACATCGCCGACGTGACGCCCTCTCACCAGCGCATCGCCTCCTTCGGCAAGATCGGCGCAATCTTCGGGATTGCCTTCGTGCTCGGCCCCGCCGTGGGCGGCGTGCTCGGCCAGACCGATCCCAAAATTCCGTTCTTCGTCGCAAGCGCCATCTGCGCCCTCAACTTCCTCTACGGCTTCTTCATTCTTCCCGAGAGCCTCAGGGTCAGGTCGACGGCTCCGCTCTCCCTCGGACGCCTCAACCCGTTCTCCGCCATCTGGAGCCTGGCAGGCAACCTCAGTCTTCGCCCGCTGCTCGTCGTCATCACACTCTTCACGCTTGCACAGAGCCTGATGCAGTGCACCTGGGCGCTCTACACGGAATACCGCTACGCCTGGACGCCGCTCATGATCGGCATGTCGATCTTTGCCCTCGGCCTCTCGATCAGCCTCACGCAGGGCTTCATCCTGCCGCGTCTCGTCCAGAAGCTCGCGCCGGGACGCATCATCGTGACGGGCCTCCTCATCGGCCTTTCCTCCATGCTCGTCATCGCGCTTTCGCCGTCGGGCGCGGTGAGTCTCGCCATGGTCTGCCTCTTCGCCGTCATGGGCATCGTGGGGCCGACCATTCAGGGCCTCATCAGCAGGCGCTGCGAAGCAAGCACACAGGGCGTCAACATGGGAGCGGTCAGCTCGCTCAACAGCTTCACGGGCGCCATCTCGCCGCTCATCGGCACTCCTCTGCTCATAATCACGGCGGACCACCACATGCATCCCGTCCTTGCAGGCGCGCCCTACCTTGCCACCGTTCTACTCATCGCCTGCGCGCTCGCTCTGACATTGAAGACGAACGTCGGCGGCGATTGAAGGTCAACGGCCCCTACAGCCCATAACGAAAGAAGCACCGTTGGAAAACGGTGCTTCCTTCATTTTTTACGGCCCGTCCGGTCTCTTGACCGGACGGCATCAGGTGCATCAGATGGACTCGGGCACCATGTCGATCGCGCCGCAGGGACACTCGTTGGCGCAGATGCCGCAGCCCTTGCAGTACTCGTAGTTGATGCGGAACTTCTTGCCGGGACCGAGCTTGATGATGGCATTGTCAGGACAG
>CABUOH010000019.1 GCA_902493085.1 uncultured Sutterella sp.
GGACGAGAAGGGCCCATGGCTTCGCTCACCAAAGTCTGCGGCCTCGGGTGGGGCTTCTTCGGCGGCGTGGGCGTCTTCACCGTCTTTCTGATTCTTTCGTTCTATTCGGGCGTGGGCGGCTGGTGTCTCAAGTACATGGTCGACGCCGTCGTCGGTCGCGGCCTCATCAGCGACCCCGAGCTTCTGGGCACCCACTTCGGCGCCTTCGTCTCCGACGGCCCGATGAGCTTCATCTATCTGATGATCTTCCTCGGCGTGACGGCCATCGTGGTGCTGCGCGGCATCCAGGGCGGGATCGAGCGCGTCGCCAAAGTGCTCATGCCGGCGCTCTTCATTCTGATGCTCGTCATCATCGTGCGGGGCCTCACGCTCCCAGGCGGTCTCGCCGGACTCGAATACCTCTTTGCGCCTCGTTGGGACGACTTCAACGCGTCCGCGCTCTTCAACGCAATGGGCTTCTGCTTCTTCTCGCTCTCGCTCGGCGCAGGCACGATGATCACCTACGGCTCCTATCTCAGCCCCAAGGCCGATCTTCCGGGCGCCGTGGGCTGGGTTGCCGTTCTTGCCATCATGTCCTCGATTCTCGGCGGCCTGATGGTGCTTCCCGCCGTCTTCGCCTTCGGTCTGGATCCGAGCGCGGGGCCGGGCCTCACGTTCGTGACGATGCCCGCCGTCTTCTCGAAGATGCCGCTCGGCCAGCTCTTCGCCGTCATGTTCTACGTCTGCCTCGTCGTCGCGGCCCTCACCTCGTCCGTTTCAATGCTCGAAGCCTGCACGGCGCTCCTCACGCGCCAGTTCAACATGCGGCGCACCCCGGCCATTCTCCTCACCGTTGCGGGCTGCACCGTCGTGGGCCTTGCCTCCACGCTCTCGTTCGGCGCGTGGAACGACGTCAAGATCTTCGGGCGCACCATCTTCGACGTTCTCGACTACGTCACCTCCAACGTTGGCATGCCGCTCTCAACCTTCGGCATTGCCATCGCCGCCGCCTGGGTGGCCTGGCCCACGATGAAGAAGGAGTTGACGGCTGCCCGTCCCGTCTCTGAGGCGGCCCTTTGGTTCATCCGCATCATGATCGGCGTCGTGAGCCCGCTCTTCGTTCTCGTCGTCGCCGGCGGGAGCCTCTGATGACTGAAAAGGCCGCGCGGCGTCTTGTGTTCGCAGTGCTCGAAGAGGAGTACCGCGCGCACAAGCCTCTCTGGCAGGGAACCTTGGGCTTTGCCATCGCCGCCGCCATGACCGCCGGCCTCTTCCTCGACGAGGGTTCCGCACTCGAGCGCATCGCCTGCGTCGTCAACGTGCTCGCCCTTCTCTACATGATCGTTCTGCTCGCACTCAGGCACGAACTCATGCTTCGCTCGAACGAACTTCCTGAGCATGAGATCCCCGCCTTTCGCCGCGGCATCCGCTCGGGCGTGCTCCTTGCGTGCGCACCCGCCGTCTTGGCTATCATTGTGTGCACGACACTCTTCGTCCTCTGAATCAGAGCGCCTGTTTCCCGCAGCTTCCCGCACGGGGAGCCGCACACAAAGTAGGATTAATCATGACCCCAAGCCGCATCATCGTCGCCCGCTTCTCTCCGACGGGCCGAACACGCCGCCTCATGAGCATGCTGGCCCAAGGACTCGCCGGCACCGGGATTCCCGTCGAGGAACTTGACCTCACCGACCGTTGGGACCGGGAGGAGCCCCGCGTGTTTTCGAGGGATGATCTCGTTTTTCTCGGCGTGCCGGTCTACTTCGGACGCGCTCCCCGTCCCATGCAGTCCCTGGCGCATTGGACGGCCAACGGCGCAGCCGCCGTGCCCGTCGCCGCCTATGGATGCCGCGCGCATGACGATGCGCTTCGCGAAATGGCCGGCGTGCTTCGCGCCGCCGGCTTCGTCGTCCCCGCCGGTGCCGCCTTTCCCGTCGAACACAGTCAATTTCCGGAATTCGGCAGAGGCCGCCCCGGCGAAGCGGACAGATTCGCGGCGGGCGACTTCGCCCGCAGGGTGCTCGAAGCCCTTCAAAGGGGAACGGCCAACCTGAATCCGGCTTTTCCTGGTGAAGGCGACCTTCGTCCCTATCCCAAGAACGGCTTCGTGCCCGAACCCGACGCCATCTGCCGCATGTGCGGCCGTTGCGCGGATGTCTGTCCGATGGACATCATCGATCCCTTCAGCATGCGCGTCACGGATCCCTCTCAGTGCATCGGCTGCCGCGCCTGCATCGACGCCTGTCCCGACGGCCACCGCACTTTTGCTCAACCCGTCCTGTCCGCCTTGAATCAGGTGCGCGAGCGCATCCGTCCGGTCTGCGAAGCGCCCAAGTTCCCCGAATTCTTCTTCTGACTTCTCCGACAAACTCATCCGATGACGACCAGGCATCTCACCATTACCGACATCGCCTCGACGGGCGCCGGCATCGCATACGAAGAAGGGTGGCGCATCTTCGTCCCGGGCGCACTCCCCGGCGACGAGGTCACCGCGGAGGTGGATCCGCCGGCACGCGGCGCCCGCTCAAGCGTCGCCCAGCATGTGCAGATCACGAAGCCGAGCCCGTGGCGAGCCGCCAAGCCCTGTCCCGCCCATGCCGCCAAGCCCGCCTGCGGCGGATGTCCGCTCGGCTTTCTCAATCCTCAGGGTCAGGCCGCAATCAAGCGGCAGCTTCTCGTCGGCGCCCTTGCCGAAGCGGGCGTTGAAGCGCCCGCCCCCCTGCCGCTTCTTGAGGCGCCGCAAACAAACGGAGCCTTCACGCCCGGCTTTCGCAACAAGGCCGTGCTCTACCCGGGCGTCGATCCGGAGGGCCGATGGTACTTTGCAATGTATGCGCAGGGCTCGCACTTCCCGGTGCCTGAATCCGTGCACTGTCCTCAGACGCCCGCATGGATGGCCAAGGCTGCGCGGACAGCGGCTCTCATGCTGTCCGTCTCAGATCTTTCGCCATGGAACGAATCCCGTTGCGAGGGCGACGTGCGCACGATCGTCATGCGGGAGGGCACGGATGATGAAAAGCCGCAGCGCCTCTTCACGCTGTGCGTGCACGGCGAGACGCCGCAAGTGCGGGGCTTTGTTGAAAAGCTTGCCAAGAAGCTCTTGGAAGAAGGCGTCACGAGCGTCTTTCTCAACCTGCACCCGACGCCGGGCAATGCCGTGCTTGGGCGGCACAGCCTGCACGTAGCAGGAACGGACGGCATCGAAACATTGATCGGCGGGCTTCGCTTTGCCGTGCGTCCCGAAACCTTCCTTCAGGTGAATCCCGGCCAAACTCAAAAGCTCTACGACACGGCGCTCGAATGGGCCGAACTCCAAAGCGACGAAGTCTTTCTCGACCTCTATTGCGGCGTGGGCACGATGACGCTTCTCGGCGCCCGCACCTGCGCACGAGCCGCAGGCATCGACATCGTCGCGGCCTCGATCGAGCGCGCGAAGCTCAACGCCAAGCGAAACGGCATCGACAACGCCGTCTTTCATGCGGGCGCCGTCGAGGACGAGCTACCCAAACTGATCGCCTCTGGCTTCAGGCCCTCCGCCGCGATCCTTGATCCGGCCTTCAAGGGCCTCGAGGAGACGGTCCCCGCCATGCTGACCCAGCTTCCTCTCACGCGCTTCGTCTACGTCTCCTGCAACCCGAAGACCTTCGCGCGGGATGCGGCAAAATTCATCGCACTGGGCTGGCACATGGAAAAGCTCGTCCCCGTGGACCTCTTCCCGGGTGCGCTCCACGTCGAGACGGTCGCCAAATTCGTCCGCACCGACTCAGCTGCGGTATAGCCCTTCCCTGAAGCGTTCGGGATTGAGGAAGAATTCGAGCGCCTTCTCCTCCCTGCGCGTGCAGTAGAAGTCGGGCAGGCTTTCGCGCACGATCTTGCCGTAGCCCTTGTTGAGCATGCGCGGATCGCAGATGACGAGCATGCCGCGGTCGTCTTCCGAGCGAATGAGGCGTCCCGCCCCCTGCTTGAGGGCGATGACCGCCTCGGGGAGCGTTATTTCGTCAAAGGGACGCCTGCCCGCCGCCTCAACGGCACGGCTTCTCGCTGTCGTCACCGGATCATTGGGCGGCGCAAAGGGAATCTTGTCGATCACGACGAGCGAGAGGGCCTCGCCCTTGACGTCAACGCCTTCCCAGAAGCTCATGGAGCCCACGAGAACGGCATTGCCGTGAGCTCTGAACTCCTCAATGAGGCGCATCTTGGGTCCATCCCCCTGAACGAGGAGCGGATAAGGGTTGCCGTTGGCCTCAAGCCTCGCGCGCAGCTCCTCGGCCGCGGCCCTGACGGCTGCAAGCGACGTGCAGAGCACGAACGCGCGCCCACCCGCCGCATTGATGAGGGGCCAGGACTTTTCAACGACGTTGTGCGTATGCTCGGCCGTATTGTTGGCGGGCGGCGGCATCTGCGGCAGATAAAAGCACCCCTGCTCCCAGTAGTTGAAGGGACTCTCCCAAGTGCGCTCGACACAAGCCTCAATGCCGAGCCTCTGCTTGAAGAGGTCAAACCGTCCGCCGCTCGTCAGCGTGGCCGACGTGAAAACCCAGGCGCCGCCCTCGCGCTCCCGCATCTCGCGAAAGTCGTCCGCAAAGGAGAGCGGCGTCAGATTGAATCGAATGCCGTGCTGGCTCACCTCGAGCCAACGCACCTGATCGTCTGCGCCGCGTGACTTCGAGCCGTCCGCGCCGTCTCCCTCATCGGGCAGACCGAGTGATGTCCCGAGCGCAGCGCCGTCGCGGAACTTCTCAAAGATGCTCGTCCAAGCCTCCATCTGCCCCAAGAGCTCGGCATGCCGCTCGGCAAGCGTATCGAGCTCGGCATCGCGCCCCTCATTGGCAACGATCGCCTCACCCATGCCTGCAAACGCTGCGCGAAGGCGTTCATAGCCCGGATAAAGTTCGCCGAACCTCTCGATGTCGGCCACATCAAACCTTTCCCCTTCCGCGAGGCCGATTCTCTGAACGTCAATGCGGAATTCGCGGCCCGCCTTGAGCACCCTGTCATAGAGAATCTCCCATTCGGCACCGTCGTTGCACTTCGTGCGTCCGAGCCGACGAGCCTCCATCGAAACGTTCTCGAGGTCATATGTTGAGAAGCTCGTGCCGAAGAAATTCGAAGCAATGCCCGGGAGCTGATGCGCTTCATCAATCACGGTGAGCGCCGCCTGCGGCAGCATGCCGTCGATCGCCTCGGACTCGCGCTTGAGGGCCATCGAGCTCAGATAGAGATGGTGATTCACAACGACGACCTGGCTCTGCATGGCATCTTCGCGAGCCTTCTTCACGAAACAGTCGTCGTACTTCGGACAACGCTCCTTGCCGAGGCAGTTCTCGCGCGTGCTTGTCACAAGCGGCCACAAGCGGTCGTCCTCGGGCACGTCGGGAAGCTCCGCCCGATCGCCCGTGCGGCTGAGCGCCGCAAAGCGCAGGATCTTTCGAAATCTCAGATACGAATCCGGATCGGGGAGCCGTCCTTCGGCTTCCGCGAGCGCCAGACGAAAAAGACAGATGTAATTGGCTCTCCCCTTGAGGAGCGCGACCTTGACGGGAACGCCGAGCGCGTCCCTCAGTGCGGGGAGGTCCTTGGCGCAGAGCTGATCCTGAAGCGACTTGCCCGCGGTTGAGATGACGCAGGTCACGCCTGCGAGCAATGCGGGCGTCAGATACGCAAACGTTTTGCCGGTGCCCGTGCCCGCTTCGGCAACGAGAACGGCTTTGCGCTCGACCGCACGCGCCGTCTCGACGGCAAACTCGCGTTGCCCTGCGCGCACGCAGAACCCCTTGACGGCCTTCGTGAGCGGCCCCTTTTCATCAAAGGCGAGCTCAACGCGCTCGACAAGCGGGGTCGAAGCGTCCCAAAGACGCGGGTTCGTGTCTGCTGCCGGCATCTTGCTTCACCGTACTAGAAAAACTTCTTCAGACCGGAATCCTTTTCGTCCTTGGACTCCTCGTAACGCTTCTGGGCGGCGCGACGCTCTTCCAGCGTCTTGTTGAAGTTCGCCTGACGCGCTTCACGCTTGGCTTTGCGTTCGGCGGCCGTGGCTTCGGCCTCCTCAAGGCGCTTTCTCGCCTCGGCCTGCTTGGCGTCAAAAGCCCCCTGGTTTGCCTCCTCCTGCGCTGCGCGTTCCGCCGCCTGAGCCCGGCTTGCCTCAACATCGGCCGCCGTGCGGCCCACGTGCCCCTCGAAGGGTTGCGAGGGACTCGTATCGCGCTTTTTCATCTTGATCGGATCTCGCCGTTCGGCAGCCTTCTCGGCCGCTCTGAGCTGCTTTTCCTCAAAGGCGCGAACGTTTGCCTCCTCAAGGGCGCGGCGCTCCTCGGCGCGCGTCTGCTTGGCCTTCACCTCTTCAGCCCGCACATCGCCGCGGCTTTCAACGGGCTCGGCTTGTTCAGCCGTACCGCCGAGCTGCATGGGTTGACGCACGTTCTGCTTCCGACTCTCTTGGCGAGCCTTGCGCTCCTCTACGCGATTCAGGCGAATCACCTCGTCGGCCCTAAGACGCACGCTGCGAAGTTCCTTCTCGCGCTCGTGATGCTGATCCCGCGCATCCTTGATGCAGGCGTTGACGAAAAAGCGCGTATGACACCAGTCCTTCATCACTTCCAGCGCCTCGTCAATGCGCTTTTGCTCGGCCTCGCCCGCCGTATTGGCAGCCTTGGCATCCTCGACCGTCTTCAAGGCCGACGCTGACGACCAGCGTTCACCGTAGGAACGGTCGGCGAGCACCTTCTGAGCCGCCTCCATCCGAATTTCAAGCGCAGACTTCTCCGCGGCCGAAACGGGGCCGTTAGCAAGCAGAGAAGACGCCGCAAGCGCCAATAGAAGATACGAGCACGACTTCTTCATCAAAAAAAAACCTCAAGAAAACACGTGGGACTCGAGAATCGATTTCCAAAACCCGTCAGGCGCCCGGACGACCTTGCCCAAAGTGATGACAGTCTAGCAAATGCCGGCGCAGGCATAGCCCGCGCGAAGCGTGCGGCAATGCAACCATACGGTTCGGCCCGCCCCTCCCAGCCGGAAGACGCGGGCCGATTCCCGTAGGGTCAAGCCTGGTCCCTAAAGACCGCATCGTCTCAGAAGGTCGTCACAACCTCATTCATCGGAAGGCGGGACTTGGGTCGGGCGGCATTGCTGTCATCGGGCAGACGGTACCCGAGGCTCACGGCGCAAACCGTGCGAAGCCCTTTCTCCGCGAGGCCCAGGCACTCGTCCATCTTTGCCATGTCGAGCCCCTCCAGGCAAGTCGAGTCGATGCCGCGCTCCGCTGCGGCCCAGAGCAGAAAGCCCATGGCAATGTAGGCCTGCCGCGCCTCCCACGAAATGAGCTCCTCGGGAGAGACCTGATGCAGTCCCACAAAATGGCGGCGGCCCGCATCTGCGGCACCGGAAGCAACGTCCTCGGCCTTCACGCGTCCGTCGGCGAGCTCCTGCTCGACGAGGCGGCGAAAGCGTTCCTCGGTAAACTCTGCGGGCACCGCAAAGACGACGAGGTGACTCGCATCTGCCACGCGCGGACGATTGAAGTCAAGCACGGCCGGCATCACGCGGGCCTTGCCTTCGGCCGTGCCGGTCACAAAGAAATGCCAGGGTTGCGAATTGACGGAGGACGGCGAGAGACGAAGAACCTCCATCAGGTCTGCGATGTCCTTGTCGCTGATCCGGCGGGCGGGATCATAGTGTTTGGTCGTATAGCGCGTACGCACAAGCTCGACGATGTCCATTGAATTTACCTCTTTTGAAAGGGCCGCCCGGAGGGTCGGGCGGCGACAATTTCATTCTAGGCCCAAAACCGCCTCTCTCAGAAGCTCTGCAAGAAGCGGTTTCAAACGGCGGGCGCGGTTTGTCCCAAGACAAGCCCGCGCGCATGTTCGCAGTCGTCTTTCGCTATGCCTCGACGGGGACGACCCTTCGGGTGATCCTCACGCGCTCGATGCGATGACGCGAAACGTCGGTGACCTCAAAAACTAGACCGGCTTCCTCAATTGTCTCGCCCTTGGCGGGGAGGCGGCCGAGGCGGTCCAGGAGCAGGCCGGCGAGCGTCACGTATTCGCCCTCGACGTTCATCAGGCCGTCGACGCCGCAGGTCTGCTCGACAAGAAAGAGCTCGACGCTGCCCTCGGCGCTCCAGCCGCCCTCGACCGTCTCAATCGAGAGCCGGTCGCCTTCGTCGGGGAAGTCGCCCGCGATGGCTTCAAGGATGTCGTGCGCGGTGGTGAGCCCCTGGATCACGCCGAACTCATCGGTGACGAGCACGAGCGAAGCTTGCGAGCTCTTGATGTCCTGCATGAGGCGGATGACGTTGATCGTCTCGGGCACGGTGAGCGGCTGGCGCTCGGAAGCGCAGCGCACGAGCGCCTCGGGCGAGGGCTCCATGCCGATCAGGTCCTTGGCCTTGACGACGCCCACGACGTTCTCAAGCGTGCCGTCGCAAACAGGGAAGCTGCTGTGCGGCATCTCCTGCACGCGCTTCATGTTCTCCTCAAAGGTGCGCTTCGCGTTGAGCCAGGCGATTTCGCTTCTCGGCGTCATGATGGTCTTGATGCTGCGGTCCGCAAGCGTCAGCACGCCCTCGACCATCTGACGTTCCTCCCGGCCGAAGCTCTCGTGCACGACAGGCGTCTCGGAATCGTCGTCGGCTTCGACGCGGCGCGGCGCGCGGGACATCAGCCGTACGATGGCGTCCGTCGTGCGCTCGCGGAACGGCACACGGTCAAGATTCTTCGAGGCATTGCGGGCGGCAAGCTGATTGAAGAACTCGATGAGAATCGAGAAGGCGATCGCGGCGTAGAGATAGCCCTTCGGAATATGGAAGCCCAAACCTTCGGCGATGAGGCTGCAGCCGATCATCAGAAGGAAGGAAAGGCAAAGCACCACCACGGTCGGATGACGATTGACGAAGTCCGTGAGCGGTCGGCTGGCGACGATCATCACGATCATAGCGACGACGACGGCGCTCATCATCACGTACAGGTTGTCGACCATGCCGACGGCGGTGATGATGGAGTCGAGCGAAAATACAGCGTCAAGGAGCAGAATTTGGGCAATGACGACCCAGAAGCCCGCCTTGCCGCTGCCGTGCTTTTCGGAGTGGGGCAACGCCTCAAGACGTTCGTGCAGCTCGGTCGTCGCCTTGAAGAGCAGGAAGAGACCGCCGCCCAAGAGAATCAGATCCCTGAACGAGAACGGGTGCCCCCACACGGAGAAAACCGGATCCGTGAGGGCCACGAGCCAGGACATGATGGAGAGAAGGCCGAGGCGCATCGCAAGCGCAAGTCCGAGACCCACGTATAGGGCCTTGTCCTGCTGAGCGGCAGGAAGCTTTTTTGCGATGATGGCGATAAAGACGAGATTGTCGATCCCGAGAATGATTTCAAGAACGACGAGCGTGAGAAGACCAACCCAGATGGTCGGATCAAGCAGAAATTCCATGTGCAGTTGAAGGATGAAGCATCCGACCCGCGGATGCCCGGAGCGCGGCCGAAGGCTTTCCCGATAGAGAAGCGCACGAAGACGGACGCGTCCGATAAAATTACCATATTTTCATCGGTCGTCGGTGCTTTTGCATCCTCTTTTCACGGCCCTGCAACATCCCGAAAACTCTTCATGCCGCTTTCAGAACATCTGAGCAGCCGCGTTGCTGCCCAAGCCCTTGCCCTTTCCGGTCCTGAACCCAGAGGGGTGCCCGCCGTCATCGACACCAACGTCGTGCTCGACATCATCTACTGGCGGGATCCGAGGGCGGAGGTGCTGAGAAATGCGCTCGCCGAGGGGCGCATTCATGCGCTTCGCTCAAGCGAAGCGGTTCTGGAGCTCGCGGAGGTGCTCTCGCGCGCGAACTTCACCGGCAGCGACGACGAGGCCGCCCGGCTTGCGACGCTCTGGTGCGAAATGAGCGTTCCGGTTGAAGAGGCGAAAATCGAACGGGCAGCCGACCTGATCACGGTTCAGTGCCGGGATCCGCTTGACCAAAAGTTCTTCACGCTCACGCTCGCGGGCGGCGCAAGACTGCTCGTGAGCAAGGACAAGCTCGTGCTCAAGGCCGGACGCAAGATGAAGCGCTACGGCGCCGTCGCCCTGCGCCCGGAAGAGGCGGCGGCCAGACTCGCCGAACTCAGCTGAGCACGTACTTCGCCATGGCAATGACGTTGACGGCAATCCAGAGGGCCACCATGGCGAAGGCGACGTAAAGCGCGCCGCGCATGAATTTTCGCAGCATGTCCGACTCCATAAAAAGACAGAAAGGGGCCGCCCATTCTACTTGAGACGGCGGCTCGTGAAAAGATGCCGCCGCACTCACCGCCGTCACCGTCGCTCACTCGGCTTGAGAAGCAAGGTTTCATGTCATCCAAGGTCGCAAAAACTCCCTAAGACATGTGCCTTACCCTGTCCCGCAGGGCATCCACCATCCCTCCCAAGCATCTTGACGCTCATCAAGAAAGCCGAAAATCGCATAAAGCGAGTCGAAATCTCCGCGGCCCCACACCCGCAGTCATTTTCCGCAATCTAAGCAAAACATCCATCACCCGAATGCGTCTTGGCGGCCCCTCTCCATTGCGAATCGCCTTCATAGAATAAAGGCTCGGGTTCCGCCTGAGAACCCGAGACCGGGTGAATCATCATTACCAACCGCTTGTCCACAGGATCGTTTCCTCAGTGTCCGCATCCTGTCTCCCCGGTCAGAACTATAAGGCCCAGATTCGGACACACTCCTGCCGAAGACTGCCCCACTTTTCAAGCAAAAACCGGAGTCATCATCGTGGATCAAACCACTCATATCGTTCAGAGCATCAACAGCCTGCTCTGGGGCATGTACGGCCTCATTCCGCTGCTCG
>CABUOH010000020.1 GCA_902493085.1 uncultured Sutterella sp.
GCCCGTCGTGTAGCCGGCCGCACGGTAGATGCTCTCGAGCATCGCGCAGGTCGACCCCTTGCCGTTCGTGCCGCCCACGGTGATCACGGTCTGCGACGAAAAGTCAAGCTCCATGCGTTCGACCATGGTCTTCATGCGGTCGAGTCCGAGATCGATGGGCGTGGCGTGCAGCGCTTCAATGTGCGCGAGCCACTCATCAAGTGTCTGAGCATCAAACATGAAAGAAAGTCTCCAAACTTGAAAAATAACGAGCCGTCCGTACGACGCGTTCTGCGCTCGTCTCGGGCGGCTCGAAGCAGGCGAATCCCGGGGCCGGGCGTCAGGCGCCCGCCACCGGCGGCTTGCGCATCAGGTGCTGCGTGAGGCAGGAGATGCGGGAGCGCATCTCGCGGCGGTCGACGATCATGTCGACCTGTCCCTTGGCAAGCAGGAATTCAGCCCGCTGGAAGCCTTCGGGAAGCTTTTCGCGCACGGTCTGCTCAATGACGCGCGGGCCCGCAAAGCCGACGAGCGCCTTGGGCTCGGCAATCACGACGTCGCCCATGAAGGCGAACGAGGCGGAAACGCCGCCCATCGTCGGATCGGTGAGGACCGAAATGAAGGGCAGGCCCGCTTTATGAAGGCGGGTGACGGCGGCCGTCGTCTTGGCCATCTGCATGAGGGAGAGAAGGCCTTCCTGCATGCGGGCGCCGCCCGAAGCGGCAAAGCAGACGAAGGGCGCGCGCAGCCGGACGGCCTCGTCGACGGCACGGGAGAAGCGCTCTCCGACGACGCTGCCCATCGAGCCCGCCTGGAAGCGGAATTCAAAGGCCGTCGCCACGATCGGCTGGCTTCTCAGCGTGCCCGACATGGCCACAAGCGCGTCGGTTTCGCCCGAAGCGGCCTCGGCCGCGGCGATGCGCTTCGGATAGGGCTTGCTGTCGACGAAGCCGAGCGGATCGACGCTGCGGACATCGGCGGCGATTTCGACGGCACTCTCCGGATCAAGGAAGGCGAGAAGGCGACGGCGGGCGCCGATGCGGTGATGGTAGCCGCACTTCGGGCAGACCTGCAGGCTCGCGCGGAGTTCTTCCGTGTAAAGCGGCTGCTCGCAGCCCGGACACTTGGTCCAGACGCCTTCGGGAATCGGACTCGGCTTGCGCTCGTTGTCGTCTTCGCGCTTGATCTTGGGAAGAATGTGCGTAATCCAGCTCATAAGCTCTTCATTTCAGGTTCGTCCGATCCCTGCCGCGCACCAACCCCTGTCGTGCACCCGCAGAGCGGACCGTGTCAAAACTGCGCCAATTATATCGCCGGCCCGCACGCGCCCATGCGCGTGCGGCATCGGCCTCATGGATTAGCGGATGGATGCTCGGGATCGTTCCAGCCAAACGGACTCGGTCCCGCAGCGGGAATTGCGGGGTCCTCATACCCCACGCCCATCAGGTACAGTCCATTCGGACTGAAGGTCGGCGCAGCCGCCGCGCGGCTTTTAGCCTTGAGAACCTCCTCGACCCATTCCGGCTCTTCGCGCCCGGTCCCCACATAGATGAGCGTGCCCACGATGTTGCGCACCATGTGCTGCAGGAAGGCGTTGGCCTCGATGCGAACGCCGATGAGGCGCCCCCTGCGCTCAAGCTCAAGACGGCGGATTGTGCGCACAGGGCCGGAAGCCTGGCACTCCGATGCGCGAAAGCTCGTAAAGTCGTGCTCGCCCACGAGACAGGCCGCGCCCGCACGCATGCGTTCGACGTCCAGCGGCCGGAAGACCCAGCCCGTCAGATCGTCGAGCACCGGCGAGCGCACCGGGTCGTTGTAGATCCAGTATTCATACGTGCGAGAGCGTGCGGAAAAGCGTGCGTGAAAGTCGTCCGAAACGCGCCTCGCCCATCTAACCGCCACGCCGGGCGGCAGGTAGGTGTTGAGGCCGCGCACCCAATTGCGCTCAGGCCTGTCCGCCTCCGTGTCGATGCTCACCACCTGCTGCATGGCATGCACGCCCGTGTCGGTGCGGCCTGCGCACATCGTCGGCGTCTTGACGCGCAGAAAAGCTTCGAGCGCCTCTTCGAGGGCCTGCTGCACGGACGGGCAGTCGGGCTGGATCTGCCAGCCGTTGAAGCCCGTGCCGCGATATTCAATGCCGAGTGCTATCTTCACTTTTCTTCCGCCAGCGTCTTGATGCGTTCCTCAAGGACTTCGGCGCGCCGGCGAAGGTCCCCGCTGCCGCGGCGCTTCACTTCCTCAAGAAGCTCGAGCGCCTCCTTGAGAGCGCCCAGGCTGACAAAGCTCGAGGCGAGCTTGAGTTTGGCGTCGAGCGCCTTGGCAAGCGCACGCTCCTTGTCGGTTTCGGGCACGGCCCTCTGAGGCGCCTCAACAGGCCCTTCTACAGGCCCTTCTACAGCCTCTTCAGCCGGCGCTTCGTCGTGAGCGGGTTCGCGCTTTTGTTCGACCGCGGGCTTGCTCGCGGCCGCAGGCGCAACGTCGTCCAGATCAAGCGAGACGCCTTCGAGAATCGACGCCGCCTTCCTTGAGGCGCCGAGCATGGGGCCCTTTTCTTCGTCGTCCAGGGGCGGAAGCTCGTCGTCATCGGGTTCGAGCCACGGCTGATCTGCAACGCAAGCGCTGGTCGTTTCGGTCTTGGCAACCTTTTCCTCTTTGGGCGCCTCGTCCTTCTGCGCCATGGCATAGGCCATCGCGCCCGCCCCCATCGCGCCGGCGGTCGTGCCGTTCCTCACGGCCTCATCCACCGTCGTGTGGAGCGCCTTGAGCTGAGCTTCGGAAGTGGGCGGCACATTCTTCTGTATCTGAACGGTTGCGGGCTTTTTCGCCTCAACGGGGGCCTCTTCGCGCTTTCTCGAACGAAGGCCGAAGAAGGCGAGAAGCGCAAGCATCAGCGCGCCGAGCCCCCAGAACAGGCCCTTGCCGGAAAGCACGCCTTCGGCAGACTCGGCTTGAACGGATGCGTCGGGAGCAGCCGAGACCGGTTCCGTCTTGAACGGTTCCGCCTTGACCGATTCTTCCTTGACCGATTCCGATTCCGGCGCCTTGGCCTCAAGCGGCGCGGCGGCCGCTTCGGAAGGCGAGGCGCTTTCGGTCTGAGGCGCTTCCCCCTGTGCCTGAACCGGCGCTGCAGCCTGCCCCTGAGCCTCGGCCTCGGCGGCTCGGGCCTCGGCTGCCTGTGCCGCTTCCTGTTCAACCGCTTCCGCCTTCTCTTCCTCAAGGACCTGCTGGCCGGCTTCGGCAACGGCCTCCGAAGCCTTGCCCGCCGTACGCTCACGATCCTGGGCGTCGGCCACCTTGGCGGCGGCCTCGTTGGAGAGGCGCTGAGCATCAATCAAATTCTGAGTAGGCCCCGGAATGGGGGTATCGGCGCCGTGCACTTCCCTGAAGGCGGCTTCGGGATCAACGGCAAGGACCTCTTCAAGCGAAGGGGGCGCGCCTCAAGCCTGCCCGGATCGCCCGCTTCGAAAGCGGCCTGATTGCGGTTTCTGAACGCAATCACCAGCTGCTCGAGCGTGGCGCCGCGGTAGCTTGGCCAATAGAGCGAAGCGACGGACCAAAGGGTCATGTCCTCCTGCACGTGGAAGGGCTGCGAGGCGTCAAAGCCGTTGAGCGCAACATACTCCCTGACGACGTTGGGGGCGTAGCGCCCCCGGCGGCGAACCTTCGTTTCCTTTTCGGACGCCTTGACGAGCGTCTTTTCAGACGCGGGCGCCGCCTTCGGAGCCGTCTGTGCCCGTTCGGACGCGGCCGTCCTCGGCGCCGAGGGCTCGGCGGCGAGCTCATCGTTCACCACGAGAGGCTCGGGCGAAACGCGGCGGGGCTCCCCCTTGACGGTGGTGCGCTCGGCGGACGGCGTCACGACGAACACGCCGTCCTTCGTGCGCACCTCATAGGCACGCACGGTGACGGTCCCGCCGGCATTCATTTCCATGAGAAGCGGAAAGCTGCCGGCATTGAGAACCTGTTCTCCATAGAGACGAAGACGGACGGTGCCGTTCGTGCCGTCGCGCGCGAGCTTGAGGTCCTGGACCTGAGAAGGCCAATTCACGCCTTCTCTCAGATACGTGGCGGGCGGCGCCACGCGCACGAGAAGCGGTGAAATCGTCAGATCAAGATCGTTGATTTCCAGCAAGGCCTCAAGAGGCTCTCCGGGTTTGCTTTCGACAATCAGGTCGCCGAGCGAGACGGCCTGGGCCGAAGCGGCGAAGCCGAGAATTGCAAGCGCCGTTGCGCCCGCCAGCATGCTTTTTCCGAACATCAATCAATTCCGAACAGGCCCGCGACGCCCTGCGGGCGAATCGCGGAGTCATGAATAACGTGTTGATGATACCGCATGCCGTTGCCGGAACGGAAATCCGCCGCCAACAGGAAAACCGCCGGCGTCCCGCATCAACGGCCCGTCAGGCCTCGGCGGCGGGCTGACGGCTGCGCGTGACCATCAGCGAGATGACGAAGGCCGCCGCATAGAGGACGCCCAACACCATGAAGAGCGTCTCATAGCCATAGCCCTTGACATTGATGAGGTAGGAACTCAGCTGATTGCCGCTCAGACCCGCCCATGCCCAGGCCGACAGCGCGAAGCCGTGAATCATCGAGATCTGGTTCATTCCGAAGGTTTCCTTCAGGATGATCGGAAGCGTGCTGAAGCCTCCGCCGTAGCCCGCATTGATCACCATGAGGGCTGCGATGATCACGAAGGACGACATCGACAGGGAGGACGCAAAGCAAAGAAGAAGGCTCGTCAGAAAGATGATGACGTAGATGAGCTTCTTTCGATCGAGGTAGTCCGACCCCGTGGCATAGCCGAAGCGGCCCGCCGTATTGAAGACGGCCGTCAGCGACGACAGGAGCGCAATGGAGGTGAAGCCGACATGCAGGCCGATCGGCTTTTCAAATGCAATCAATGCCAGACCGCAGGTGATGTTGATGTAGAACATCAGCCAGATCTTGATGTAGTTGGGATTGAAGACGACGGAGAGGGCTTCCTTGAAGCGAATCCTGCTCGAAGCCTCGATCCAGTGCTTGGGCTTGCGGATCAGCACGGCTGCAAGCGTCATCGGGCAGACGCTGATCGCGGCCATCACGAGAAGCGTCGTGCTCGAGTCATGGACGCTCAGAAGCGATTCGATGATCGGAGAAAAGAGCACCTTGGAGAGGCCGAACCCGGAAATGGCGATGCCCGTGGCAAGCCCCGGCGTATCCTTGAACCAAAGCATCAGCGTCTTGACGGGGGACAAATAGCCGATCCCCAGCCCCACGCCCATCAGGGCGCCGTAGGAGGCAAAGAAGAGAGGCACCGACTTGATGGTCACCGCGTAGCTTGCAAGGCACAGCCCGGAAACGAAGCACACCATTGAAAGAAACGAAGTCCAGTTGACGTTTTTTTCAACCAGACGTCCGCCGAAGGCCGCCGACATGCCCAGAAAGAAGATGGCCAGAGAAAACGCCATCTCGATTTCCGCCACCCCGACGCCCATATCCTCTGCGATCTGCCCCTTCAGCAGAGACCAGCAGTAGACGGTGCCGATGCACATGTGAATGAAAAGGGCGGGAATGGCCGCGCGGACAAATTTATTTTCCATCATGATTCATTGAATTTTGAAAATTGAACAATGCGATGACGTTCAGTCGGCCGCCGGCGAATGACGGCAAACCCCAGCAGCGCAGCCGGTCGTCGGACGCGCCGAATGCCGGTTCTGCGTCCATGGCTGACGCGCCGAGGCTGGGCCGGGATGCGGGAGAAGAGACCCAAAGGCACGGCCGCAGAAAAGCGCAGGCCGTCCTCCTGCCCGTGAACGTCGTTCAGGTCGGATCAGCAACAGCCGCCGATGTGGCTCGTCACAGGGCGGCGCCGCCGGCGCCGTCGTTCAGATTGGTTCGGGAAGATGAGGCAACGCTCAGAATGTGCGTGCAAAGAAGCCCGCCCGTCGCCATGCAGGGGCTTGCGGATGCAGAAAGAGGCAGCCGGGTGCGCGGATCCATGCTGCCGTTGACGGCCCCGAAGCCCGGCACCGTTGCGGTGGTTCTCTTCGGGGTGAATGCGTCTGGACGCAGTGCGCTGTTGTCGGTCATGAGGAAGCTCCGGAATGTTTGAATGACTTTGGGCGTGGCCCGTTTGGAAAGCGTCCTCGGGAAAGGCATCGTTTTCCAAACCGGCCGCAGCTTCGGGCTCGAAAAGCCTGACCTGAACCAGCGGAATCGAAGGAGTGTCCGTTCATTGTATTGAAGTTTTGCGGGGGCTTCAGTCGACTACGTCCAAATTACACCCAAAGATGTATGCCGTCATTTCAGACGCTCGAAGCTCCAAAAGAAAAAAAGCTCCCGCAGTCCGCGTCTTCACGGACCAGGGGAGCCTTCTGCATGCCGATCGGGCGGCTTACGGCGCCTCGACTTCGTTTTCAGGCGTGCCCACGAGGTCGTACTCTTCACTGCCCGTGATGCGGACCTTCACGAAGTCGCCCGGCTTGTACGGCGTGAGCGTTTCAACGTAGCACTTGCCGTCGATCTCGGGCGAATCCGCCTTCGTGCGGCCGATGGCGAGCCCGGCCTCATCGTCATACTCGTCGATGATGACCTCCTCAACGGTGCCGATCTTGGCGCGAAGCTTTTCGGCCGAGATTTCAGCCTGCACCTCCATGAACCGATTGCGCCGCTCCTGCCGAACTTCGTCGGGGAGCGCGCCCGGAAGCTCGTTGGCCTGGGCGCCCTCGACGGGCGAATAGGCAAAGCAGCCCACGCGGTCGAGCTTGGCCTCCCGCAGGAAGTCGAGCAGGTATTCGAACTCCTCCTCGGTCTCGCCGGGGAAGCCCGCGATGAAGGTCGACCGGATCGTGATGTCCGGACAGACGGCACGCCACGCGGCGATGCGCTCGAGATTCTTCTCCGCGCTCGCCGGACGCTTCATGGCCTTGAGAACGCGCGGATGCGCATGCTGGAACGGCACGTCGAGATAGGGCAGAATCAGCCCTTCGGCCATGAGCGGCACGATCTCGTCGACGGACGGATACGGATAAACGTAGTGCAGGCGCGTCCACACGCCGAGTTCGCCCAAGCCTCTGCAGAGGTCGAGCAGATGCGTGCGAAGCGGCGGATTGGCGCGCAGGTCGAGCGCATAGCGCCGGTCGACGCCGTAGGCGGCCGTGTCCTGGCTGATGACCAGAAGCTCCTTGACGCCGGCCTCAACAAGGTTGCGCGCTTCGCGGATCACCTCGCCCGCAGGACGGCTCAGCAGCGTGCCGCGAAGATTCGGAATGACGCAGAACGTGCAGTGATGGTTGCATCCCTCGCTGATCTTGAGATAAGCGTAGTGCTTGGGTGTGAGGCGCACGCCGCAGGCGGGCACCAGATCGCCCCACGGTTCGTGGGGTCGCGGCAGATGGGTTTCGACCATCGCGATCACCTCGTCGACGGCGTCCGGCCCCGCGACGCCCAGCACCTTCGGGCAGTGGTTCATCACGTAGTTGCTGCCGTCGGCCTCGGTGCGGCCGCCCAGACAGCCGCAGACGATGACGCGGCCGTTTTCGGCCAGCGCCTCCGTGATGGCGTCAAGACTTTCCTTAACGGCCTCATTGACAAAGCCGCAGGTGTTGACGATCACGATGTCGGCGTCGCGATAGCTCGTGCCGATGCGGTAGCCTCGGGCGCGAAGCTCGGTGACGATCCGCTCCGTGTCGACGAGAGCCTTGGGGCAGCCGAGCGAAACAAAACCGACGACGGGAATCTTGTGGGACATGGGGGTCTTAACCTATAAGTCAATCTCTAAAGACGGCTGTGCGGAGACGGTCCGGCGCTCAGGCCTCCTGGGGCTTGATCCAGATCATCGCCGCGTGCCGGCCGGACTTCTCGCCGTCACGGCGGAAGCTGTAGAAGCGGCGCGGATGCGAATACGTCGAAAGGCCGCAGTCGAAGACGTCCTCCTCGTTAACGCCTTCGGACGCGAGCGCCATCCTGGCGAGCATGGCGAGGTCGCACATCAGGCGGTCGCCCTCGCCCGGCGTGAAGGCCCGATCGGCCTCGGGAAGATGCGCGCGCATCGCTTCGCGCACATCGGGGCCGACCTCGAAGGCCTCGGGTCCGATGCGCGGCGCAAGCCAGGCGACAAAGCCCGTGCTTTCGGGAGCGCGCCCGCGCATGACGCGGATCGTCTTCTGAATGATGCCCGCGGCAAGGCTCTTCCAGCCGGCATGAACGGCGCCGACGATTGTGCCTTCACGATTGGCCAGAAGCACCGGCAGGCAGTCGGCGGTCATGACCGCACAAACGACGCCGGGCTTCGTTGCAACGGCCGCATCCGCTTCAGGCTCGCCCTCGACCGCATCGGCGTCGACGATCTGCGTGCCGTGAACCTGCTTGAGCCAGACGGGATCGGACGGCACGAGCTGGGCGACGATGGAGCGGTTCATGCGCACGCAGGCACCGAAATCGCCCGTATGCGGGGCGACGTTGAGGCCCATGATGCCTTCGGCGTTGCCGTAGGCGCCGCTCGAAACGCCGCCGTCGCGGCAGGTAAAGAGCGCATCAACCCCCGAAGGGGCTCGTTCCTTCCAGGCGGGCTGCAGAATGTCGAGTCCGGGTTTCGTCAGTTCCATGACCATCCTTCCTTAAATGCGTTGTTCAGAGACGTTCGTTCTCGAAGACCTTGACGGGGACGTTCCAGGGGCCGAACCCCAAATCCTCCATCAGTCCGATCATGTCGTCTTCGGGCGGCGCAAACCACTCCATGTACTCACCCGTGACAGGGTGGTCAAGTCCGAGGCGGGAGGCGTGAAGCGCCTGACGATGAAAGTCAAGCTCGTTCTCCACCTTGACCGTCAGACCGGGCGCGCGTCCGCGGTAGACCTGATCTCCGATGAGCGGCAGATCCTCGCTCGTGAGATGCACGCGAATCTGGTGCGTGCGGCCCGTATCGAGGCGGCAGGCAACCCAGGAGACCGGCAGTCCCTCGATCGAGCTCCAGCCCACGCAGCGGGCGCGGGTGCGGGCGGGCTTGGCTCGAACGCCCGTGCTGCCCGGAAAGCACTTGAAGCGGATGCGGCTGCGAGGATCGCGGCCGATCGGCGTCTCGACAACAAAGTCCGGCGCGGCCGAGCCGAGCGTGAAGGCCCAGTATTCGCGCTTCACGGTGCGCTCCTGAAGCTGGCGCACCAGATTTGTCTGAGCCGACAGCGTGCGTGCGACGACCATGAGGCCCGTCGTATCGCGGTCAAGGCGGTGAACGATGCCCGCGCGGGGCACTTCGCGAAGCTCCGGATAACGCCACAGCAGCCCGTTGAGGAGCGTTCCGCACGGGTTGCCCGCCCCCGGATGCACGACGAGGCCAGCAGGCTTGTTGACGATGATGATCGCTTCGTCCTCGTAGACAACGTCGAACTCCACGTCCTCTTCGGGCGCATAGGCCAACGCCTCGTCAAGATGCGGCTCCTCAAGCAGCGAGATCTCGTCGCCCTCGGTGACCTTCTGGCGCACCTTGCGAACCGCCTCGCCGTTCACTTCAACGCTTCCCTCCTCGATGAGCTTTTGCAGACGGGCTCTGGAAACGTCCGGCATCAGGGCGGCAAGAACCTTGTCAAGGCGTTCGCCCCAAAAACCTTCGACCGTGAAACTTGGTAAAGTGTCATCATCGGCGCCGTTCCCGCCATCGGGGAGGCCGTTATAATCCGAAAGTTCAGAATTTTCGCAACTGCTTGTCATGAATTTCAAGTTTCCTAATAAGCGCCTCGCCGCGAGGCTGATGGCCGTGACGGCCATCACGCTGGCGACCGCCTCCTGCTCCTGGCTCGAATCCCTCGACAAGGATCCGACGGCGGACTGGTCGGCCGACAAATTGTATACCGAGGCCCGGGCCGCCCTTGAAGAGAGCAACTGGACCGATGCCAAAGACTATTACACCAAGCTCGAGGCACGCTATCCGTTTGGAACCTATGCACAGCAGGCGCAGATTGAGCTGATCTATGCAAACTGGAAGGACGGAGACGCCGCCCAGGCCGTTCAGGGTGCGGACCGCTTCCTGCAGGCCTACCCGAATCACGCCAACAGCGACTATGTCATGTACCTGAAGGCGCTCGCGACCCTGAATGAAAACGACGGCTGGTTCGCAAAGCTCGCCGCCCAGGACCTCTCCGACCGCGACGCCAACGCCGCCCAGGAAGCCTTCGACATTCTCAAGGAGCTTGCCCTGCGCTTTCCCGACAGCCGCTATGCGCCCGAAGCGCGCCGCCGCATGCACCAGCTCGTGTTGGCTCAGGCAAAGCATGAACTTGGAGTTGCAGAATACTACTACGTTCGACACGCTTATGTCGCGGCCATCCAGCACGCGCAGCGAGTCGTGAGCGAATTCCAGAACACGCCCATGCGCGACGACGCTCTTGAGATCATCGCGAACTCCTACGACAAGCTTGAAATGCACGACCTCGCCACCGACACGCGCAGGGTCCTCGAGCTCAACAAGGGCAAGACCGTCAAGGCCCGCCGCTAAGTCGGGCTCTGATTTCCGCTCGCAAAGAGGAGGCTTCCTGAAGGAGGTCTCCTTTTTTGTTTACCACCCTCCTTTTCTTGATCAGGATCAAGTCAAGGACAATCTCCTCGAAAAACTCCACAAACGATATTGAGAACCATTCTCAATTCAGGCCCAATACATTCAACGACAGCGAAACGCCGCCGCCTCCATCCAAGGACAACGGGGGTCGTCCGGAGCGGACGGCGAGGAAAGGAACCAAGCGCCTTCCCGCAAAGCGGGGCAATCTCCACCCGCACGCTGTTGGGGGTCTGAGAAGGGCCGGATGCGTGCAACGCACATCCGGCCCTGTTTTTATCCTGC
>CABUOH010000021.1 GCA_902493085.1 uncultured Sutterella sp.
GCTCGGCAGGGCATTCGGCGAGATTCAAATCATGCGGCTAAGCATGTAGACCCAGCAGAAAAAGGTTTCCGGACGCGGGTTCAACTCCCGCCGCCTCCACCAAATTCAGGGCCAGAGATCAGATGACCTCCGGCCCTTTTTCGTGAACGCTCATCCCTGCCGCCGACCCCCGGATCAATCGCTCCCAACATCTCGCCGTCACGCACCCTTCGCCCCCCCCAGACCGATCCGCTCGTCAATTGACATCCTCCCGGCGTATAACCGCGGATTTTCTCGGCTCGACTTTATAATGAATCACACAGGCGAAACCAAGTCAGGGAGGGCAGGACATGGCCAGCATTCTCAAGATCACGGCAGGCGCAGCGGTCTTTGTTGCGGCGCTATATGCAGCAACCGGTTACCTTGCAGTACCCGCACTCGTCAAATCTACGCTTGCAGACAGACTGGGCAAGCAGCTCGGGCGCAAGGTTGACGTCGGCAACGTTGCCTTCAACCCGTGGACCTGGGAGTTCACGCTTGAAGGACTCCAAGTCGCCGGCAAGAACGACAATCCGCCGCTTCTCTCACTCGACCGCCTCTACTTCAATGCCTCGTCTCAGACGCTCGTTGAACTTGCCCCCGTCATCGACGAAGTGACCGTTGACAACCTCAATGCCGTTGTCGCTCTTGACGACGAAGACATGCGTAGGCTTATGAACAACGACGGCGAAGCCGTTAAGAACTCTTCCGAAAAGCCGTCTCTCTCAGAAGGCGGCATTCCCGCCTTCGCCGTCTACAACATCACCGTCAAGAACTCCTCCCTTCGGGTTCTTGATCGGGCACGCGTCATCGATCAATCTCTGACGGAATTCAATCTTGAGCTTCCTTTTGTAAGCACGCTCGCCAACTCGAAAAGCAGTCTCGTAACCCCGTCGCTTTCCATGAAGCTCAACGGCACTCCCATCTATGCCACGGGAACCACCCAGCCCTTCGGAACCACGCTTTCAGCGCGCCTCAACTTGAAGATCGCCAACCTTGATCTCGCTCCCGTCTTCAAGCTCGTACCAGCCGTCAACACGCCTAGTCTCACTCTGGAGAACGGCCGTCTATCAACCGAGGTCAACGTCGTCTTTCGCAACGCTACGGGAGGCAAGCCCGGCAAGATGCTCGTCTCAGGCACTGTAAACGTGAACGATCTCACGGCCGTCCAGCAGATCAGCAACCGCATCCAGCCTCTCGGATCACTCAAAAAGGCAAGCCTGCAGCTCACTGAACTTGATCTGCTCGAGCATCAGGCCACCATCGGCAATGTCACCCTGTTGGATCCCAAGCTCAATATTGTCAACACAGCCGCCAGCCGCAGCATAGAACAGGCAAACCTGTCTCCCTCTTCGTCCGGCCTCCAGATCTCCTCTAACGCAACGGACGACACCTCCGACTGGCACTGGCGCGTTGACGCCATGCAGATCCGAAATGGCAGCGCCACTTGGAATGACACGACCCTAAAGCCTTCCGCCAAGATCTCTGTCACGGCTCTGAACGGGACGATCACCGGATTGACGAATGACAAAAACGCCGGCCCCGCAAAGGCCGAAGTTGGTGCCAAGGTGTTAGGCGGATCTCTGTCTCTAACCGCAGACATCGTTCCCATGCCGCTTGTCGTCAATGCCGCCCTCAAAGCGAACGGCCTGCAGGCCGCTCACCTTTCTTCCTACATCAGGAACGCAACGGGCTTGGACGCTTCCGGAGCCTTGAATCTCAACGTCAAGACCGCCGTCAAGGGCTCTGCAGTCACCGGCAGCGGAAGCGCCTCTCTGGCCGGCCTGCAACTCAAAAAGGGCAAATCAACGATTGCGTCAGCCAAAAGCGCATCCGTCAAGCTCGGCAGTTTTGATCTTGCCGAACAGTCCATCGTCGTCGACAGTTTCCAGCTCGACAATGCCGTCGTCAACGCAGTCAAGACCGCCGAGGGCATTAATCTCCTTCCGTCGAAGGGAACAACCGACAAAAAGCCTGTAACCAACTCCACCTCTCAAAAGACTCAAGACGAAAAGTCTTGGCAGTGGAAGGTAGCTTCTGCCAACATCAAGGACTCCAAATTCAATTTCCGCGATGCAAGCGTGCGTCCCAATGCCGCGATTGCCGTATCCGACATCAACGCTTCCGTTAACAACCTCTCCTCGGCTCCGGGCGCCATATGCGACGTAGCGTTCTCTGCCGGCACGGCAGGCGGCACGCTCGCTGCAGACGGAAAGGTAAAGCTCTCGCCCATGGCCGCCGACGTTGGAACGACGCTCTCCGGCATCAACATGAAATCCCTCTCCTCAGTCATGACGGCCTACGCCGGCATCGGCGCCCGAAGCGGAACTCTTGAAAGCAAAGGCAGACTCACCCTTACAAGCGAAAAGGACAAGCAGGTCATCGGATGGGCGGGCGACATCAGCCTGGCAAAATTCAATATGCTCAACAGCAAAGGACGCACTCTCATGACCTGGAATAAAGCCGCGCTCATCGGACTGGAAGTGTCGACGACCGACCCGATCACCCTGCGCGTCAAACAGGCTGAAATCGATCAACCGGGCACCCGGGAGACGAATGCCGTCCGGCAGCTCTCCGGCCTTGCCAGCATTCTGACCGGAAAAGACAAGTATGCTCAAAAAGCAGAAAAATACCTTGGCGGCAATATAGTACTCAACAACGTTCGCTATGAAAACGGCAGGTTCTCTGCCGAAGGCATCGACGGCAACGCCATCGCCTCATCCCTGCTCACCAAGCTTTCAGGCGCCATGAGCACCAAGCTTCAGTAGTTCTCCGAAGCGGCAAAAGCCCGCCCGCTTTGCGGTCGCGGGCTTTGCTGCAACCTCCCTCCAATTCGGAAAAAGCGCCTCGAACTACTTCGGCATGCCGACCACGACGTTCATGATCGGAACGGAGCCGGTCGGAAGCGAGAGCGCCTGAGCCAAGCCGTCAACATTCATCGTTGCTCGCGGCACGCATGCGAGGTTCGCTGCAGAGCAATAGAGAAGTGCATTTTGAACGGCAATCCCCGCATCAACCGCCGCCATCTGTGCTCCTCGGTCGCCTGGCAGCTTGGTAAGATCACCCACATACACGAGCGCAAGCGACGCTGCCTTGACGAAATCCTGTTGCATCGCAACCAAAGGCATCAGATTCTTGTCCGTAAGCTTCACAAGTTCGTGTTCCGCATGCCCGTATGAAAAGGCGCCCTTCGCCGTCACCACGTAGAGACCAATTTCCTGAAGATTGAGCGCAGTAGCCGCCGTACGGCGCCCATCCGGACGATTTACTCCAGCCGTAGCCCAGAGCAGATTGGAGAGATCCGCGCCTGTAAGATCCTTCGCCGCATACTCACGGACGGAATGACGGTTCTTGAGCGCCGTCATGAGCGTCCCTTCAAAAGTGAAGTCCGGCTCGGCGAGCTTGATCACGTCCGTCGCCTGTGCAAGCGCCGGAAGCATGGCTGCGACGGAACTCAAAGCAATGATGCCGGTCTTTGGCATATCCGGTTACTCCTTTGCAAGAGATGTTTTTACCGAATGAGACTAACACCACAGCCAACTTGGCGCAAGATTCCATATGCTGAACAAGGCTCGCACACGTTCCCGCACAGTCCGGACGAGAGCGGGCAAAAAAAAAGACCTGCACAATCCTGTACAAGTCTTAAATAAATGGTGCCGGAGAAGAGATTCGAACTCCCGACCTTCGCATTACGAATGCGCTGCTCTACCAGCTGAGCTACACCGGCTACCCTCGGCTTGTCGACACAACTAAGTTGCGTTCGACTGAGGATTTGAATTATGTCTGAACCCTTGCTCCTTGACAAGGGTAAATTACATTTTGTTACATCATGCCCTCAAAACTGCATCTTCGATTGCAGCACGCAACGCTCCTCTATCCTTAGCCGCCTTCTTTCATGGGCTAAAATCATGCTTTTGGCTCTCCGGCATCCAACACCGACATGGCACTCCTGACCTTTGAAGCGTCCCTTCCTCATCCCGACGACACCGACAGACTCGGCGCCCACCTTGCCGACGCCGTCCTGAAAGAAGCGGACTGCGTTGCAGATCAAGGTCTGGCCATGCGTCTTCAAGGCAATCTCGGCGCGGGCAAGACGTCACTTGTTCGCGCCATGTTGCGCCGCTTCGGCTTTGCCGGCCCCGTGAAGAGCCCCACATTCTCGCTTGTCGAAACTTATCCAATCAACGCCCTCACCCTCAACCACTTCGATTTCTATCGCTTTGAAGAACCTGAGGAGTTTGAAGACGCAGGGTTTCGCGATCTGTTCGGCCCCGGCCTCATCTGCGCCACCGAATGGACCGAAAAAGCAGCTCCATACGTTCCCGAAGCAGATCTCGTCGTTGAGCTCGAGCTCGATGGCCACGGCCGGCGTGCCGTTCTACGCGCACTTTCTCCTCTCGGCGAGTCCATCGTCTCCCATATTCAGGAGGCGGGATAATGATCGGCCGTCGTCGTCTCGTACTCGGATCCGCCGGCACTCTTCTTCTCAGCCTTGCACCGTGGCAGATCGCCCGAGGAGCGCGCATGGTTGACGTGCGCATGTGGCCTGCTGAGGAATACACCCGAGTTACGCTCGAGTATGATTCGCCGCTCAACTTCAAGTACTTCTTCGTCCGCTCGTCGAAGCCGCTGCGCCTCGTCGTCGACATCAAAGGCCTTGAACTTACGGCCGCGCTCCAGAAGCAGATTGCCGCCGTCAAACCCGACGACCCCTACATCGCCGCCATGCGCATCGGGCAGTTTCAACCCGACACGGTGCGTCTCGTGATGGATCTCAAGACCGACGTCAAGCCCGAAGTCTTCCAACTTCAGCCCTTTGCCAATTACAAGTACCGCCTCGTCTTCGACATCTATCCCACGCATCCGACGGACGAGATCAGCCGCCTCCTAAGCGGCTTGGAGGAAGGAAGCGAAGACCTCGACGGAGACCCGCTGGGCTCTCTGCTCGCAGGGCTCGACAAGGGAAATAAAGGCTCTCCAGTTTCCCCACCTCTTGATGAGACGCCTTCGAAGGCGCCGCCCCGTCCCGCTCAACCATCGAAGCCGGCAAAAGCCTCCAAGTCCATCAAGCCCAAGCTCATCATCGTGGTCGACCCCGGACACGGCGGCGAAGACCCCGGGGCCATTGGCCGCGGCCGCAACCGAGAAAAGACAGTCGTTCTTCAAATCGCCAAGCGGCTTGCCGCGCTCATCAACAAGGATCCCGGCATGAAGGCCATCATGACCCGAAACACGGATCATTTCGTGAGTCTTGGCGGCCGCGTCGCCATTGCCCGTCGCGCCAAAGCCCATCTGCTCGTCAGCATTCATGCCGACGCCTGGATCAAGGCAAGCGCCCGAGGCTCGAGCGTATTCTGCCTGTCCGAACGCGGCGCCACGTCCGCCGCTGCCCGATGGCTGGCCAAGAATCAAAACGAGTCCGACTTGATCGGCGGCGTCAACATTGCAAGCGTCGACCGTCAGGTGGCGAGCGTCCTCGTCGACATGACATCAAGCTGGACCATCAGCTACAGCCTCGGACTTGGTGCTTCAGTCCTCAACGAAATGAAAGCCGTCAATCGTCTTCACAAGAAGCAGGTTGAACAGGCGGGCTTTGCCGTCCTTAAAGGACAAGGCATACCGTCCATTCTCGTCGAAACGGCCTTCATCTCAAATCCGACTGAGGAAAAGCTGCTCATCAACGGAAGGCACCAGCAAAAGATCGCCCAAGCCATCTACAACGGCATCCGCAAGCAAGTGGCCGCCAACCCCTCGCTGCTGACGGGCTAAGTGCCGATCGCCTTCTTACGCTCAACCTCAAAAGGCAGGGAATCACCTCTTTCGCTCAACGCATTGTCCCTATACAATGCATCTGATCAGTTTGCGGCGGCCTGTTTACGGCTCTCTACGCCTGCGTCGCCCTTTTATTTGTCTCATTCATCAGATTCGGAGTTCATCGTCATGGCACTCGTCTCCATGCGTCAGCTGCTCGATCACGCCGCCGAAAACGGCTACGGCGTTCCTGCTTTCAATGTCAACAACCTCGAACAGGTTCAGGCCATCATGGCTGCCGCGAGCGAAGTCGGCGCTCCCGTTATCATGCAGGCCTCCGCCGGCGCCCGCAAGTATGCCGGCGAGCACTTTCTTCGCCATCTGATCTCCGCCGCCGTCGAAGCCTACCCGGACATTCCCGTCTGCATGCACCAGGACCACGGCCAGAGTCCCGCCGTCTGCCAGGGCGCCATCCGCATGGGCTTCACATCCGTGATGATGGACGGCTCCCTCATGTCCGACGGAAAGACGATCTCCACGTACGACTACAACGTTGAGGTTACCCGTCGAGTCGTTGAAATGTCCCACTGCATTGGTGTTTCCGTCGAAGGCGAACTCGGCTGTCTGGGCTCCCTTGAAACGATGAAGGGCGACAAGGAAGACGGTCACGGCACCGATGCCGTCATGACCCGCGAACAGCTTCTCACGGATCCGGATCAGGCCGCCGACTTCGTCAAGGCCACGCAGCTTGACGCGCTTGCCATTGCGATCGGCACGTCTCACGGCGCCTACAAGTTCACGCGCAAGCCCACCGGCGAAACGCTTTCCATTCAGCGCGTCAAGGAAATTCACGAACGCCTCCCGAACACCCACCTCGTGATGCATGGCTCCTCCTCCGTTCCGCAGGAATACCTCGCCACGATCCGTCAGTTCGGCGGCGACATGCGCGAAACATACGGCGTGCCGGTCGAAGAAATTCAGGAAGCCATCAAGCACGGCGTGCGCAAGGTCAACATCGACACGGACATCCGTCTCGCCATGACGGCCGCCACCCGACAGTTCCTTTTCGAGAACCCCTCCAAGTTCGATCCGCGCGATTTCCTCAAGGTTGCCCGCAAGGCCGCTACGGAACTCTGCAAACAGCGCTACCTTCAGTTCGGTTGCGAAGGCATGGCCTCCCGCATCAAGCCGCTCGCTCTTGACGTCGTGGCAGCCCGCTACGCCGACGGCACGCTCCGACAGAACGTTCTCTAATCGAGCGTTTGAATTGATCGGCTGAACCAACACCGCGCCCGCCCGGACTTGCTGTCGGGCGGGCGCGTTTTTACCTTCATCATGACCGCAACCAATCCTCAAGACAAGAACGCCGCCGACCTCAAAGGCAAGAAGGGGCTTCGCCGCCTCATCAACGCTGCGGGCTACTCCATGAAGGGCCTGCGTGCTGCCTACCGGAATGAAGCCGCCTTCCGCGAAGAGGTGCTCCTCGCCAGCGTTCTCATTCCAACCGCATTCCTGCTTCGGCTCCCTGCAGTAGAAACGGTTCTTCTCATCGGCTCAGTTCTGCTGCTGATGCTCGTCGAAATCCTCAATTCCGCCATTGAAGCCGTCGTTGACCGCATCGGCCCCGAACTTCATCCTTTGAGTGGTCGAGCCAAGGACCTTGGCAGCGCCGCCGTCTTCATTGCGATGGGCATTCTGGGGGCAACATGGCTCCTCATCGCCGTACCTGCGCTCTGGTCGATGATTTCAAGCTGAGCAACCTTTGCCGTTCCTCATGCCGACCTAGCCAAATCCACTAGTCCAAACGCGTGGATCACAGATGATCGGCATTACAATGAGGTCACCCTATTTCAGTTAACCATCTCTCAAAGGGAGATTTCAACATGGCTGGTCTTTCTCAGATCAACATTCCCTCCTTGAAGAAGCTCTATTCTGGCAAGGTGCGCGACACGTTCGCCGTCGACGACGACAAGCTTCTCATCGTCGCAAGCGACCGCATCTCCGCATTCGACGTCATTTTGGGCGACCCGATTCCGGGCAAGGGCAAGGTGCTCACTGCAATTACCGACTTCTGGTTCAAGGAGCTTGAAGGCGTTTGTCCGAACCACCTGACCGGCATCGACCCCGAATCCGTCGTCAAGCCGGAAGAGGTGCCGATGGTCAAGGGACGTTCCTGCGTTGCCATGCGCCTCAAGCCCATTCTGATCGAGTGCGTCGCCCGCGGCTACCTCATCGGCGGCGGCTGGAAGGACTACTGCGCCACGGGCTGCGTCTGCGGCATTAAGCTCCCTGAAGGCCTCCAGATGGGGCAAAAGCTTCCTGAACCGATCTTCACGCCAGCCGCCAAGGCTGAAGTCGGCACGCATGACGAAAACATTTCCTTCGAACGCGTCGTCGAACTCTACGGAAAGGAAATCGCAGAAAAGATCCGCGACTACACGCTTGAACTTTATCGCCGCGCCTCCGAATATGCAGCCACGAAGGGCATCATCATCGCCGACACGAAGTTCGAATTCGGCCTTGACGAAGAAGGCACCGTGCGCCTGATGGATGAAGTCTGCACGCCGGACTCCAGCCGTTTCTGGCCGGCCGACCAGTACACCGTCGGCGTTTCCCCTCCCAGCTATGACAAGCAGTTCATTCGCGACTGGCTTGAAGCCCAGCCCTGGGACAAGACCCCGCCTGCTCCGAAGGTGCCGTCGGAAGTCATCGAGAAGACTTCTGACAAGTACCGTGAAGCTCTGCGCCGTCTTGCCGAAACGGACATTGAACCGTAACCCGCATCCCTTGCGATGACGCTAAAGGACCGACAGTCTTCATGCCTGCCGGTCCTTTCTTGTCTATACTCATAAGCTCTGAGGAACGAGAGGAAAGCGCGGCTTTCCTGTCGTTCTTTTATGTTTTTGTTTTTTGATTTTTACAGCGAGGTTATCCAATGACTGACGCCGTCAAGCCGATCGTCGGCATCGTGATGGGAAGCAATTCCGACTGGGAAGTGATGAAGAATGCCGCCGAAATGCTCAAGGCTTTCGACATCCCGTTCGAAGCCCGCGTCGTTAGCGCCCACCGCATGCCTGATGAAATGTTCGAGTATGCAGAAACAGCCCGCAACCGCGGCATTCGCGTCATCATTGCGGGCGCAGGCGGTGCCGCTCACCTGCCCGGCATGATTGCTGCCAAATGCACCCTGCCCGTCTGCGGCGTCCCCGTCCCCTCCAAGTACCTCCGCGGTCAGGACAGCCTCTACTCCATCGTTCAAATGCCCAAAGGCGTGCCTGTTGCCACCTTCGCCATCGGCGAAGCCGGAGCTGCCAACGCCGCCCTTTACGCCGCCCAGATTCTCTCTGTCACGGATGACGGCATCGCCCGAAAGCTGGCCGATTTCCGAATTGCCCAGAACGCCAAGGCTCGTGCCATGGAGCTCCCGCTTTAAGCGCGGCTGAAGAAAGACAATGACCTTGTCCGGGAAAGGCACCGGCACCTGGAAATGGCCTGAGAACCGTCCGAAAGCCTTAAAGTCTCGTGCCGAAGCCGAAAACGGAAGCCAAGAGGGCATCATCAGCCGCAACACATCAACTACGCAAGGAGAACGGCGCCTTGCCCTTCTGTCCCACGACGGAAGCCGGCGCGCCGCATTTCTATGAATGTCAATAAAGTTCTGATGCCGGGCGAAACGCTCGGCCTGATGGGCGGCGGTCAGCTCGGCCGCATGTTCGCCCAGGCCGCCGCAACGATGGGCTATCACGTCGTCGTGCTGGAACCCGGCAAGGCCTGCCCAGCCGGCGAGGTCTCCCGAGAACAGATCGAAACCAGGTATGACGATGAAGCCGAGCTCGCCGCACTCTGCGGCAAAGTCAAAGCCGTCACGACCGAGTTTGAAAACGTTCCGGCTCCCTCTCTGGAATTCCTCGAAAAGGCCGATCTTCGCGTCTGCCCGCCATCCTCCGCCGTTGCCGTCACGCAGGACCGCATCGTCGAAAAGCGGTTCGTCTCTCAGACGGCCGGCGTACCCGTTGCTCCGCATGCCGCTGTTCGCTGCGACGCCGACATTGAGGCGCTTGACGCCTCGCTCCTGCCCGGCATTCTCAAAACCGCACGCCTCGGCTACGACGGCAAGGGCCAGGCTCGGGTCAACACGATCGAAGACGTTCGAAAGGCTTTCCATGATTTCGGATCCGTGGACTGCGTGCTCGAAAAGCGTCTAGCCCTCAAGCTCGAGGTTTCCGTCATCGTGGCCCGAAACTCGCAGGGTGAGACGGCCACGTTCCCCGTTTCCGAGAACGTTCACCGCAACGGGATTCTCGCCATTTCCGTTCTCCCAGCCCGCATCGACGAAGAGACGGCCATGCGCGCCCGGGGCTACGCCGCTCAGATCGCCCGCGCACTGAACTATGTCGGCGTACTTTGCGTCGAGCTTTTCATCCTTGAAGACGGCACGATTCTCGTCAATGAGCTTGCGCCCCGCCCGCACAACTCCGGCCACGCCACAATCGACGCATGCGTCACGAGCCAGTACGAACAACAGGTTCGCACGATGGCCGGCCTTGCGCTCGGCTCCACGGAGCAGCACTCCTACGCCGTCATGCTCAACATCCTCGGCGACGAATGGTTCGACGAACAGGACGTCAAGCGCGAACCCGACTGGGCCGGCGTCACAGCCGTTCCCGGCGCAAAGCTCCACATCTACGGCAAAGCCGACGCCCGTCGCGGCCGCAAAATGGGACACGTGACCTGCATCGGCAAGAGCGCAGCGGAGGCCATGGCGCGCGCTCAAGAAGTTGCCCGCATTCTTCATCTTCCGGAGCCGGACTGAGATGAGCGAGACTCCTCCCCTTGACGAAGTCAAAATCGCCGAAGCCGTCCGCATCCTTGAGGCGGGCGGCCTTGTCGCCATGCCGACCGAGACCGTCTACGGTCTGGCTGCCGACGCGGACAACGAATCCGCCGTGCTCTCCACCTACGCAGCTAAGGGG
>CABUOH010000022.1 GCA_902493085.1 uncultured Sutterella sp.
GAACGAGGGCGAAGTCAAGACGTTGCCGCTCATCATCAAGGCCGACGTGCAGGGTTCTCAGGAAGCGCTCATCCATGCGCTTACGAAGCTCTCCACGGACGAAGTTCGCGTTCAGGTCGTGCATGCCGCGGTCGGCGGCATCAGCGAGTCCGACGTGAACCTCGCCGCCGCGTCGTCCGCCGTGATCATCGGCTTCAATGTCCGCGCCGACGCTCAGGCCCGCAAGGTTGCCGAGACCGAAGGCATCGACATCCGCTACTACAACATCATCTACGACGCCGTGGATGACGTGAAGGCCGCGCTCGGCGGCATGCTCTCTCCGGAACGCCGCGAAACCTCTCTCGGCCTTCTCGAGATCCGCCAGATCATCCGCGTGCCGAAGGTGGGCAACATTGCCGGCTGCCGCGTGCTCGAAGGCGTGGTCCGCCGCAATGCGTCGGTTCGCCTGCTTCGCGACAACGTGGTCATCTGGACGGGCGAGCTTGCCTCGCTCAAGCACTTCAAGGACGACGTCCGCGAGGTTCAGGCCGGTCAGGAATGCGGCCTCTCGCTCAAGGGCTACGATGACATCCGCGAGCTCGATCAGCTCGAAGTCTTCGAAGTGACCGAGGTCGCCCGCACGCTCTAAGCGGATCGTCTCAACAAAAAAGGGGAGGACATGCCGTCGTGCAGTCCTCCCGTCATTGATTTTATGCAAGAGGGTCAACCTTCATGAAACCGAAGAAACCCGGCCGTTCCCTCCGAGTGGCCGACCAGATCGCCCGCGATCTCGCCGTGCTCATCCCGAAGGAGGTCCGCGATCCCCGCGTCGGCCTCGTTACGGTGACGGGCTGCGAGATCACGCCCGACTATGCGCATGCCAAGGTCTTCTTCACGGTGATCGGGAGCGATCCCGCCGTCTGCGAGGAAGGGCTCAACGCCGCCGCGGGCATGCTCCGCAACCATCTCTTTCGCAAGCTCACGATTCACACGGTGCCGACGCTGCATTTTGCGCACGACGACAGCGTGAACCGAGGCTTTGAAATGGACGCGCTCATCCGCAAGGCCATGAGCGAAACGCGTCCGGAGGAGAACTGATTTGGCCAAGCGCGGAGAACCGATTGACGGCGTCATGCTTTTTGACAAGCCGCTCGGCATGAGCTCGAACGCAGCGCTGCAGACGGTGCGCAGGCTTGTCAATGCGCAGAAGGCCGGCCATACGGGCACCCTCGATCCGATGGCGACGGGACTGCTGCCGCTGTGCTTCGGCAATGCGACGAAGTTTTCCGCGGATCTGCTGCACGCGCAAAAGGGCTACGTCGCCCGCGTCAAGCTCGGCGAAGTCTCCTCCACGGGGGATGCCGAAGGCGAGATCGTTGAGCGTCATCCCGTTGATGTGGCGCCGGAGGCGCTCGAGGCGGCCGTTTCGGCCTTCCTGGGCGAGATCGTCCAGATTCCTCCCATGTACTCCGCCCTCAAGGTCAACGGCAAGTGCCTGTATCAGCTCGCCCGCCAGGGCGAGACGGTCGAGCGCGCGCCGCGCACGGTGACCGTGCACGAGATCGCCGCTTCGGACTTTGACGGCACGTCCTTCACGCTTGCCTGCCTCGTTTCCAAGGGCACCTACATCCGCGTGCTCGCCGAGGACATCGGCCGCAGACTCGGATGCGGCGCTCATTTGACGGCGCTTCGCCGCACGCGCGTGGGAGACCTCTCGCTCGACGACGCCGTGAGCCTGGAAACCCTTCAGAGCTGCGGCTCTCCCGAGGAGGCCCGCTCTCATCTCAAGGGAGCCGACTCGCTGCTTCAGACCTTTGAAGCCGTGACGCTTGACGAACTGCAGACGGCACGCTTCATGACGGGACAGCGCCTTGCCCTCGGGCTTACAATGCGGGGGCGAGTCCGTGTATACGGACCGAACAACATGCTGCTCGGGACGGCCCGCGCAAACGAGCGCGGCGTCCTTGAGCCTGAAAGACTCATCGCACATTAAACAAACACGAGAAAAACATGACTCGAGCTATTCGTAACATTGCGATCATTGCGCACGTCGACCACGGCAAGACCACGATGGTGGACTGCCTGCTTCGCAGCGCGGGCACCTTCCGCGCCAATCAGCAGGTTGCTGAACGCGTGATGGACTCCAACGATCTGGAACGCGAACGCGGCATCACCATTCTCTCGAAGAACTGCGCCGTCGAATACGAAGGTACGCACATCAACATCATCGACACCCCGGGGCATGCCGACTTCGGCGGCGAAGTGGAGCGCGTTCTCTCCATGGTCGACGGCGTGCTGCTTCTTGTCGACGCCGTTGAAGGCCCGATGCCTCAGACGCGCTTCGTGACCCGCAAGGCGCTTGCTCAGGGTCTCAAGCCCATCGTCGTCGTCAACAAGATCGACCGTCCGGGCGCTCGTCCCGACTGGGTCGTCAATCAGACGTTCGACCTCTTCGACAAGCTCGGCGCCACTGAGGACCAGCTCGACTTCCCGGTCATCTACGCCTCGGCCCTCAACGGCTTCGCAGGTCACACGACCGACGTCGAGGAGCTCAAGAAGATCGGCGACATGCGCGCCGTCTTCGACGACATCATCAAGTACATTCCGGTGCGTGACGACGATCCCGACGGCAGCCTGATGCTTCAGATCTGCTCGCTCGACTACTCGAGCTACGTGGGCAAGATCGGCATCGGCCGCGTTCACCGCGGCCGCATCCGCCCGAACATGGACGTCGCGATCATGAACGGCCCGGAAGACACCCCGAAGCGCGTGAAGATCAACCAGGTTCTGAAGTTCGAGGGCCTTGAGCGCCAGCTCGTCGATGAAGCCGAAGCCGGCGACATCGTGCTTGTGAACGGCATTGAGGAACTTTCCATCGGCACGACCATCACCGATCTTCAGCAGCCCGAAGCCCTTCCGATGCTCAAGGTCGACGAACCGACCCTGACGATGAACTTCCAGGTGAACTCCTCGCCGCTCGCCGGCCGCGAAGGCAAGTTCGTGACGTCCCGCCAGATCCGCGAACGTCTCGAGCGCGAGCTCAAGTCCAACGTCGCCATGCGCGTTCGCAACACCGATGACGAAACCGTTTGGGAAGTCGCCGGTCGCGGCGAACTGCACCTCACGATCCTTCTCGAAAACATGCGCCGCGAAGGCTTCGAGCTCGCCGTCTCCCGACCGCGCGTTCTTCTCAAGGAAATCGACGGCGTCAAGATGGAGCCGTACGAACTTCTGACGGTCGACGTCGAGGAAGAGCACCAGGGTTCCGTCATGGAGGAACTCGGCCGCCGCAAGGGCGATCTGCAGGACATGCAGCCCGACGGAAAGGGCCGCGTTCGTCTTGAATACCGCATCCCGGCCCGAGGCCTCATCGGCTTCCAGAGCCTCTTCATGACGATGTGCCGCGGCACGGGCATCATGAGCCACGTGTTCGACGACTACGGTCCCATCAGCCGAGGCGACATCGGCGAACGCCGTTCCGGCGTGATCATCTCCCAGGACGACGGCGACGCCGTGGCCTACGCCCTCTGGAAGATCCAGGAGCGCGGCCGCCTCTTCGTCTCCCCGGGCGACAAGCTCTACGAAGGCATGATCATCGGCGAGCACGCGCGAGAAAACGACATCGTCGTCAATCCGATCCGCGGCAAGCAGCTCACCAACATCCGCGCCTCCGGCACGGACGAAGCCATCCGCCTCGTGCCGCCGGTCAAGCTCACGCTTGAGAGCGCCGTTGAGTTCATCAATGACGACGAGCTCGTCGAAATCACGCCGCACTCCATCCGCCTGCGCAAGCGCTACCTGAAGGACTTCGAACGCAAGCGCGCCGCCCGCGCCGTTCAGAACGAATTCGGCGAGAAGGATGAGTAAGAAAAAGGCCAGGGCCTGCGACGCGGCCTGCCCCTGCGGGAGCGGGCTCGCGCTTGCGCGCTGCTGCGGGCGTCTTCACGCGGGCGAGCCCGCCGAGACGCCCGAGGCGCTGATGCGAAGCCGCTATTCGGCCTACGCGCTCGGTCTTGACGACTATGTGCTCGAGACGTGGGCGCCCGAGACGCGCCCCGCCGTTCTTTTTGAATCGGGGGAGGAGCGCCCCAAGTGGCTTTCCCTCACGGTTCATGCCTCTCACGAAGAGGGCGACGCGGGAATGGTTCGCTTCACGGCACGCGGGCGCACATCCCGGGGCGCCTTCAAGCTCGAGGAGCAGAGCCGCTTTCGCCGTGAGAACGGCCGATGGCTTTATGTCGACGGTGCGTTGGCAGGCAACTGATGCTTTTACTTGTGAGCCGCCCGATCGGGCGGCTCAACTTTTGAGTACCCCTTCCTTTTACGATTAACGGAACCGATCTTCATGCCTCTCAATCCCGAAGACTGGCGCTTTACCGTTGCGCCGATGCTGGACTGGACCGACCGGCACTGCCGGTACTTTCACAGACTTCTGACGAGCAGGGCGCGCCTCTACACCGAGATGGTGACGACGGGCGCGATCATTCACGGCGATCGTGAACGGCTGCTCGGTTTTTCGTCCGCCGAGCATCCCGTAGCGCTGCAGTTGGGCGGCTCGGATCCTGCGGACTTGGCCGAGTCCGTACGCATCGCATCGGCCTACGGCTACGACGAATACAACCTCAACTGCGGGTGTCCCTCCGAGCGGGTGCAAAAGGGCAGTTTCGGCGCCTGTCTGATGCTTGAGCCCAAGATCGTGGCCGCATGCGTCAGAGCGATGCGGGATGTGACGGAGAAGCCCGTGACGGTGAAGCACCGCATCGGCGTGGACGAGCATACAGACTACGGCTTCGTGCGCGACTTCGTGGGCGAAGTCCATGAGGCGGGCTGCCGGGTCTTCATCGTGCATGCGCGCGCGGCTTGGCTCAAGGGACTCTCTCCGAAGGAAAACCGAGAGGTGCCGCCCCTTACGCGGGAAACGGCCTTCAGGCTCAAGAAGGATTTTCCCGACACGGTGATGCTGATCAACGGTCAGGTTTCGACGGTCGACGAGGCGAAGGGACTCATCGAGGCCGGCATGGACGGCGTGATGGTGGGCCGTGCGGCTTATCAAAACCCGTGGATGCTCGCAGGCGTCGACGAGGCGCTCTACGGCGTCGAGCACGATGTGACGCGGCTCGAATGCGTTCGCCGCATGACGGCGTACCTTGAGGAGCATTATGCAAACGACGTGCATGCGATTCGGGCGGCGGCTCGTCATGTGAACGGGCTCGCGCAGGGGCTTCCGGGGGCACGGCGTTGGCGACAGGTGCTCTCCGACCCAGCGGCCATCAAGACAAAGGGAGCGGGACTGCTTCAGCATGCCTGGGAGGAGGCCTTCGGCGAAAACTGAGGCCGCTCCCCGCAAAACAAAGCAAAACACAAAACACAAAACGAATGCGCCCGGGCGGATGGATGCCCGGGCGCATTTGCTTGTGCGCTGATCAGCGCTTCTTTGCCGGCGTGCGCCGCGCCTTGGCGCCGGCGGCTTTCTTGGCCTGCAGAGCGCGTGCCCGTCGGGTCACCTCGCTTTCGTTTGCGGCTTCCCAGGCCCGGCGCCGGGGGCGGGATGCGTCGATGGCGGCTTTGACGGCGGCGGCGGCCGTTTTGTTGAAGCGGTACTGACTGTCGCGGATTCGTTCATTCTTGAGCCAGACGGCGGTCGGGATGACGCGTGTCTTGCGTCCCGTCGGCGTGCGCTCCTCTGCGAAGGCGGGCATGAGCTTGCCGCGGTTGGCCGTCATGAGGCCGATGCTCAGCGAGTCGATGAGGTCAGGGAAGTCGACCGTCAGCGTCCGGGTGCCGTTGATGTAGCGCAGATCCCAGCGCGCCTTGGCGACCGGGTCGGGCTTGTTGCGCTGGCAGAAGATCGTGCCGGCCTTGGTGTGATAGACGTTGACGAGACCGTTTTGCGCAAGCTCCACCCTGCGGGTCTTCGTCCCGCGGCGCGTCTTGACCTTCTCAACGCCCGTCTTCTTCCTGATGGGCTTCTCGAAGCGAAGGCCCACGGGCGTGACCCCGTCGCCGGGCAGCACGTTGAGGCAGTAGGGCGTCTCCTTCGTGAAGCGTTCGGAGAAGTCCTCGAGGGTGTTAGACCCCGTGAAGGCGGTATGGCTCAGGGCGAGGAGCTCGTCTTGAGTGATCCAGAGCGTGGCGGCGTAGGCGATGCTGCCTGCGGGGAAGCGCTCTTCGCCCATGAAGAGCGCGGCCTTGGTCGGCATGTTTGCGCGGGTGCGCAGAAAGTCGCGGATTTCCAGCCCGGAGACGTCGTAGGCTTCGAGCGTGACGCGCAGCTCCAGTTTTTCCTGCCCGTCAAATTCAATGACGACATGGTCGCCTTCGGGGCGAAGCGCCACGGGATTTTCAGGCGGCACGCGCCGGCCGTTGCGCATGATGCCGACGGCCCCCGATCCCCAGGAAAAGCCGTGGGGCTTGCCGAAGGCGTAGTCTTCCTCGACTTGGTAGCGGTCATTTTCGCGGATGAGGTCGGTAATGCGGAACTGAGCGCCTTCGTCATCGTCGAAGAAGAAAATGCCGTCGCCCTTGAAGGCGTCGACGACGGGCATGGGAATGCGCTTGGCGACCAGGGGAGAGGCGGGGTTGGCACGTGCGCCCAGGTTGGTGAAGGTGGCGGGACGGATGTTTTCGCGGGGCGTGGCGGTGGCGGCGCAGCCGCTCAGCCAGAGAGCCGCAGCGGCGGAGGCGGAGCCGATCAGCGTGCGGCGCGTGATGAGAACGGGCATCGGAGAAGTCCTCACAGAGTTTGCAGTGTTTGTGCGCAGGCGTGCGAAATGCATCTTCTGTGCGCAGGCGCGAGGACGGGAAGCGTGCCGTCCGTAGGCGACGCGACGCCCGGGCCTGTCGGATGAGGATAGCAGATCGCATGCGCGCCTGAGGCTCGATGACGTAAGAAGCGGTTTCAGGGCCAACGCGCGGACTGCAGCTGTCTGGCCGCCATGTCGGCCGTTTCGAGAAGCGCGTCAAAGAGCGGAACCTGCCAATGCTGCCGCGGCAGAGGCGTGCGGGTGAGGGCGATTTCGGCTTCCGAGGCAAAGCGCGAAGGCGCAAGCGACGAGAGCAGCGCCCAGTTGTTGAAAATCCGTTCGCGCGAGGCGTGCAGGATGTCTGCGGACGGGATGGCGTCGGATTTGCTGCCGTTTTCCCGATGATCGGCAGGCATCAGGTTCCAGAGGTCGTTGGAGTGAAATCTCGCCCAAGGAAGCATGTGGTCGACGGCAAGGGTCTGCGCCTTGAGCGGGCGCCCGCTCCAGACGCACGAAAGGGGGCCGCGCGCGAGCGCGCTCTTGTAGGCGCCTGCGGCGAAGGCTGTGTCGCGTGCGGTTTCGGGCGGCAGGAGACGTACGACGATGTCGGCTTGGGTGAAGGCGTCCGTTTCGGAACTCAGGGCTTCAAAGCGTGCCGACAGCCTGGCCCATTCGAGGATGAGACTGTCTTCGAGCCACGGGGCGATGCGGTTGAGTTCGAGCCAGAGTTCGGCCGGAAAGCCGAGAAGACCGTATCGGTCGACGAGCGAACGGCGTCCGTCGAAGGCGGGACGCCGCCCGGCGTGCGTGGGCACATAGGTGAAGACGGGGACTTTTCCCTCGTCCTGAATGTACTGCACGGGCCCTTTGAGCGCCGTCGCAACGATGTCGTCAAAGAGCCGGCGAAGCAGGTCGGTTTGCGCCGGCGTGCGGGCATCGCTTCTCATCAGGGCGTCGAAAACGCCGTATTGGCGCCGGCATGCCGTCATGGTTTGTTCGAGCGCCGCACCGAAGCCCAGTGCTCGGTTTTGGTGAATTTGCCTCGGCATGCGGGCGCCGCCCGCAAGCTGCCAGTAGTCCCGCGCCCAGCGTTCGGCGATGAGGCCCAGCGGCAGGAGGGCCTTCCCGTTTTCAAAGCGCACGCTTCTGGGCATCGTGCGGTTGATGTCGCAGAGTGCGCGAAGAAGCGCGAGCTTGTAGGTTGAGGTCTTGGCATCCTTTTCGATAATGCGCCGGAAGCGCCGGTTGCTTTCCTCGCTTTGTGCGTTTCGCAAAAAGACGAAGTAGGCCAGCGGCACGGGTAGCCGACCGAACCTGCGCCCTCCCGCACGTCTTCTTGGGCAAGCCGAAAGCCCATGCGCTCGAAGAGCGTGACGTACTCGAGTGCGTCACGCGTGAAGGTCCTGCGGTCCGGATCCCCCAGGTGGTCCAGCGGCACGCAGACGATCAGGGTGCCTTGTTGCGCGGTTGCGCGCTCCATGAAGCAGGCGGCTTCGTAGAGCTCGTGCTCGGAGAGGTGCTGCAGGACCCCGCAGGTGTAGACGGCGTCAAAGCATGGGCGGCGCACCAGGAGCGCGTCTTCGGACGCCTTGTCGGGCGGAAGGGTGAGATGCGAGAAGACGGGCGACCGTGCGCCGAGCTCGGAGCGGGCTTTTTCCCGGGCGAGCTCAAGCAACGCTTCACTGCCGTCGGTTGCCTCGACGCGGGCGCCCAAGCCAGCCATGAAGCGCGCGTCGCGCCCCGAGCCGCAGCCGAGCTCAAGGACGCGGCTGCCCTTGGGAATCCATCGGGCGAGGAGCGCCTGAATGTCGCGGGCGCAGGTGTCCTCATAGCGCTCGAAGAATGCGTCGGCTCGGGTTTCGTAGGCGGGCGGCATCGGCATGGCGATCTCTCAGAGCTCGACGATGCGGCCGGGATTGAGGCGGTTGTCGGGGTCGAAGGCAAGCTTCAGGGCACGCATGGCGCAGAGCTCTTCAGCAGTTTTGGCCAGCTTGAGTTCGGGCGTCTTGAGGCTGCCGACGCCGTGCTCCGCCGCGATCGAGCCGCCTTCGGCGAGCACGCGCTCGTGCACGAGCCTGTGGACGGCTTCTTCATGCGGGAAGGCAATGCGGGCGGGACCGACGTTGAAGTGCAGATTGCCGTCGCCGTAGTGTCCGAAGATCGAGGGCTCGACGCCCGGAAAAGCCGCGAGCAGGGCGTCGCTCGTTTCCCGGATGAAGCGGACGAGGCCCGAGCGCGGCACGCTGATGTCGTGCTTGACGTTGCCGCCTTCGCGCTTGACGGCGGAGGGAATGGTTTCCCGGCACCGCCAGAACGCTTCGCGGTCCGATTCGCTTCTGCTGACGGCGCCGTCGAGAACCAGGCCGCTCTCAAGCAGGGGCGCGAGCACGTCTTCGAGCGCTTCGGATGAGGCGTCGGCATCTCTGAGCCAATCTGAAATGTCGAGGAGAACCTGCCAGTCCGAGACCGGGACGGGCGGCTTCAGGCCCGTGACGGCGGCGAGCGAGACGAGCGGCGTTCGGCCGATGAGTTCAAACGCCGTGAGTCCGGGACCGAAGGCTGACTCGAGGGTTTCAAAGAGCGTCTCGACGTCGTCGAGCTGCCTGAGGGCGATCCAGGCGGAGACGATGGAGCGGGGCATCGGTTCGAGCGACAGGACGGCTTGCGTGATGATGCCGAGGGTGCCTTCGGATCCGACGAAGACGTCCCGAAGGCTGTAGCCCGAATTGTCCTTGCGCAACCCCTTCATGAGGTCGAGCACCTCGCCCGAGGCGAGGACGACCTTGAGGCCGAGCACCTGGCGGCGCGCCATGCCGTAGCGGAGCACGTGCACGCCGCCCGCATTGGCGGCGACGATGCCGCCGATCTGGCAGGAGCCTTCGGCGGCGAGCGAAAGAGCGAGGAGGCGGCCTGCGTCCGATGCGGCCTTTTGAGCGTCCTGCAGCACGACGCCGGCCTCGAGCGCAATCGTGTTGTTGACGGTGTCGAGCTTAAGGATCCGCTTCATGCGGCAGAGCTGCAGAATGATGGTGCGGCGCGAGAGCGACTCGGGTGCGCCGGGTTCGGGCGTCGCGCCCCCGACGTTGCTGGTGTTGCCGCCTTGAGCGATGACGGCGAGTCCGTATCGGGCGGCGACCTTCAGGACGCGCGAAACCTCTTCGGTCGAGGCGGGACGCACGACGGCGAGCGCCTCTCCCTGCCGGCGGCCGCGGCCGTCGAGGGCGGCGGCGCGCACTTCGGCCGGATCGGTAATGACGCCCGCAGCGCCTGCGGCGCCGCGGAGCGCGTCGATGATGTCTTGAGAGAGCGGCATGGGAAGGTTTGCCTAGAGTGAATGGTTCTTCCAATCATACCTTTGGGTGACGGTGCCGGAAAGGCGTGTGAGAAGATCGCAGGCGCAGGAACGCCGTAAAGGCAAAGAGCCCGAAGCGGTGGGCTTCGGGCTCTGAGAGGTGTCGGCGAAGCGCGGGATTACTTGAGCGCTTCGAAGACGCGGGCCGTGATGGCGTCGATGGCGCCGAGGCCGGAGATGGCGCGATACTTCGGTGCCGTCTTGTCGCCGGATTCGGCGAGACCGCTGTAGAAGCCGACGAGGGCTTCGGTCTGGCTGTGGTAGACGTCAAGACGCTTGCGAACGACTTCCTCGCGGTCGTCGTCGCGCTGGATGAGCGGATCGCCCGTCACGTCGTCCTTGCCTTCAACCTTGGGCGGGTTGTACTTGATGTGGTACGTGCGGCCGGAGACCGGGTCGACACGGCGGCCGGACATGCGTTCGACGATTTCGGCGTCGGGCACCTGGATCTCGAGCACGAAGTCGATCGGAATGCCGGCGGCCTGCAGGGCTTCAGCCTGCGGGATCGTGCGGGGGAAGCCGTCGAAAAGCGCGCCGTTGACGGCGTCGGGTTGCGTCAGACGATCCTTGACGAGACCGATGATGATGTCGTCGGAG
>CABUOH010000023.1 GCA_902493085.1 uncultured Sutterella sp.
ATGCCCGACGAGGAACAGGCCGACCAGATGATTCTCGGCACGACGGACACGTTCGAGCCCCGCGCCCCCAAGGTTGACCCCGGCGTTGCCGCCCAGCACTGACACGTTTTAGAGAGGAGCATCATCATGAATCCTCAGATCGAACGCCTGCAGGCTCTCGTGGCGCAGCTCATCGCGCGCCTTGAACACGAAAGATCGGAAAGCCGGCGTCTGGCCTCACAGCTTGCCTCCCGCGAAGCCGAGCTCGCTCAGATCAAGCGCCGCCTTGAAGACATGCGCCGCAAGGGCGAAGCGCTCTTCAGCGCCTCCCGCAGCGGCGACTCCCGACTCTGAAGGAGAACGCCATGCCTGAAGTAACCGTCAACATCTACAGCCGCACCTATCGGCTCGCCGTCAGCACGGGCGAGGAGGCCCTCATTCAGCGCTGCGCCGAGATCGTCGACAAGCAGATGAAGGCCATTCGCGAGGGCGGCAAGGTGATCAATCAGGATCAGATCGCCGTGCTCGCTGCGCTCGAAGTCGCCTACGAGGCCAACAAAAACGTGCAGAAAAACGCCACGGACGTCCAACAGTCCGTGATCGAAAAGGACGCCGAGATCGCCCGCCTCAAGGCCCGCATCGCCGAGCTCGAATCCCGCCCCGCTCCCGTCGCACCGTCCGAACCGGCCGCGGCAGCGGATGCGGAGACAGCGGCCGCCATCGAACGCCTCTGCCGTCAGTGCGAGCAGGCCATCTACGCGAACATGAACCGAGGCGCCGTCCTCTGACGGGCCCGCTTTTCAATTTGCAACGGCCGCACACGCGGCGGCGCAAATCCGCTACAATAAATTCAACCCTGTAGCGGAGAGCACCGGGCTCCAATGTTCCTAGAACCAATGCTAAACCCATTAGGTTGGCAGACTCGAGAGCCGATAGAGTGTGGTACACGCGTTGTTCCGCCCGTTCCGCTCCGGAGCCGACCGCCCTGAACTTCCGGTTCAGGTAACGTAGTCCAGCCCCGCTGCAGGTCCCAGTTTCCAACGGGCAGTCCTTCCAAAGGGGACTGCCCGTTTTGCTAAGCCAAGTTCCCATGACCCACGCAACCGTTACGGAAGACCTTCTGCGCACCGCCCGCCGCTTCTGGCTCATGAAGACGGAGCCCGGCGAATGCTCCATTGACGACGCGCTCGCCGCACCCGGACGCCGGGTTTCATGGTTCGGCATCCGCAACTATCAGGCGAGAAACTTCATGCGCGACGACATGACGGTCGGAGATGCGGTGCTCTTTTACCACTCGAGCTGCCCGAAGCCCGGCATTGCGGGCATCGCTCGGATTGCCTCGGACGTCTATCCGGACGAGCTGCAGTTCGATCCACAAAGCGAGTACTACGACCCGAAGAGCACGCGGGAAAAGCCCCGCTGGCTCACGCTCGACGTCGAGGCGCTCTTCAAGTGTCCGGTCGTGGAGATCGGACGCCTTCGCGAAGCGCCCGAACTTGCCGGCATGCGCGTACTTCAGAAGGGCAATCGTCTCTCAATCACGCCCGTCGAGAAGGCGGAATTCGCCTTCATCGTCCAAAACCTTCTTTGACGGCGTACATCAGGATCGAGTTCGAGCGGCCCCGGCCTTTCCGAGTGCTCCCGCCATCACGATGAGGCCAAGGACAATGAGCGGAAGCGTGAGCCACTGCCCGCGGGAAAGGCCCAGCGCCTGCAGCCCCAAAAAGGCGTCGGGTTCGCGGAACCATTCGACCACGAAGCGGGCAACGCCGTAGCCCGCGCAAAAGAGGCCGGATATGAAGCCTGCGGCCCTGGGTCTTCTCGACGCCCACCAAAGCAGCGCGAAGAGGAAAAGCCCCTCGCCGAAGGCTTCGTAGAGCTGTGAAGGATGGCGCGCAATGCTGTCCCCCGCCTGCGGAAAAACCATCGCCCACGGCAGCGCCGGATCAGCCGGACGTCCCCAGAGTTCGCCGTTGATGAAGTTGCCGATTCTCCCGAGCATGAGTCCCAGCGGCACAAGCGGTGCAACGAAGTCCGAAATCGTCCAGAACGAAAGCTTGTGCAGGCGGCCGTAGAGAATCATCACGGCAATCACGCCGAGCAGCCCCCCGTGAGCGCTCATGCCGCCCTCCCAGACATGCAGGATCTGCATGGGATGCGAGAGGTAGAACGCCGGCTGATAAAAGAGGCAGTAGCCCAAACGCCCGCCCAGGATCACGCCGAAGATGCCGTAAAAGAGCAGGTTTTCCAGATCCTCGCCCGACACGCCACGCCACGATTCGGCGCTCCTTCGCTTGCCCAGAAGCCAAAAGCAGAAGAAGCCCGCCAAATACATGAGGCCGTACCAGCGTACGGCAAGCGGTCCGAGACTGAAGGCGACGGGGTCGAACTGAGGATGAATAAGCATGGGCGTATGTTTGGCAAAATGTTGTGAGAGCCATCCGCGAAGGATCAAGCGGGTATTATGAAGCCTTCGGAACCTTTTGGCTTCGGCCTTTTTCACAAAATGACCGCACCCCTGCTTTCGGGCGCCGACGCCGCCCGCCATCTCGAGCTTCTTCGCGGCGCCCGCCCGCTCGTACACTGTCTCACGAACGAAGTCGTGCAGGAAATCACCGCCAACGTTCTGCTTGCCGCCGGCGCTTCTCCCGCCATGGTGGTTGCCGAGGAAGAGGCCGGATTCTTTGCCGGCATCGCCGGCGGCGTCCTGATCAACATCGGCACGCCCTACCCCTCGCGCCTGCGCGCCATGCATGCCTCTGCCGACGCAGCCCGAGCCGCAGGCCGTCCCTGGGTGCTCGACCCCGTCGCGGCGGGCGGCATTCCCTGGCGTGACGGCATCATTCGGGAATTCGTCGAAAAGCGCCCGACCGTCATTCGCGGCAATGCCAGCGAGATTCTCGCCCTCGCGGGCGAAAAAGCCGGCGGCAAAGGCGTCGACAGCACGGATTCGTCCCACGCGGCCGTTGAGGCCGCCGTGCGCTTGGCCACGGAAGCGGGCTCGATCGTCGTCGTGACGGGAGAGACCGACTACGTGACGGACGGCACCCAAACGCTGCGCGTCACCGGCGGCGATCCGATGGCCACGCTTGTCGTCGGCACGGGCTGCTCGCTCTCCGCGCTTGTCGCCGCCTTCTGCGCCGTCTCCGAAGACCGCCTGAAGGCCTCGGCCGCTGCCTGTGCGCTGGCAAAAAGGGCTGCGGAAGCGGCGAGATCGAGCTCTTCCGGGCCCGGCAGCTTTCACAACGCCTATCTCGACGCGCTCTACCGCATTCAGCCCGCCGACTTCTCCTGCAACGCATGAGGTCCGCCATGACCGACAACGCAAGACTTCGCCAGCTTCTTCGGCTTTATCTGGTGCTTGACCCGGACCTTTGCGGCGGGCCCGAGGGCATGGTTCAAACAGCCGAGGCCGCAGCAAGCGCCGGCGTCACGGCCGTGCAGCTCCGGGCCCCGGCCTGGAAAAAGCGTCTTTATGCCGAATGCGGCAGGGCGCTTCTCAAGGCCTTGGCTCCTCATGACGTGCCGCTTTTCATCAACGATCATGCGGACGTCGCCGTTGCCATCGGCGCGCACGGCGTGCATGTCGGCCAGTCGGACCTTTCGCCCGAAGACTGCCGCCGGCTGATGCCGCCCGGCATGCTGCTCGGCCTCTCCGTTTCCAACCGGCCGGAATGCCTTCAGGTGGACGCCTCGCTCGTCGACTACATCGGCATCGGCCCCTACCGTGCCACAGCCACCAAGAAGGATGCGGCCGCAGCAATTGGACTTGAAGGGCTCGCGGACATCGTCGGCTGTTCACCTTGCCCCTCGGTTGCCATCGGCGGCATCAAGACGCCCGACGTAGGCTCCGTCATGCAGTCCGGCGTCGACGGCATTGCCGTCGTTTCCGCGATCTGCGGACAGCCCGACGTGCGTCTTGCCGTCAAGTCGCTTCTCGACGCCATGCCGTCCTGATTGTCTTTCGCGTTGATTGTCTTTCGCGTTTCCCTACCCTCAAGACGTGGCATGATGACTGCAGAAGCGGGCCCGCTCCGAGCCCGCGCATTTCGTCATGCACGTCGTCCGCCCGCCCATGTCCGACTCCACTCCTTCCTTCATTGAGCTCTCTGAAAGCGATGCCCGCGACGTTCTCTTTGCCGAAGCGCTCGAGAAAAAGGCCGCAGGCGAAGGACGCTGGAGCAACTCTGACCGCGACGCGGCCACGCGAGACGCCAAACGCCTCGCGGGCGAGCACGCCGCCCTCAAGCACTTTCTTCCGCTGCGCTCGCGGCTCGTGGCCGCTCGTCTGCACGAAGATCCTGACGGTGCGTTCGGCACGGCTCTCTTTCATCGTGCGGCTCTCGCGCTCACCCTCGTTCTCGGGCTGACCGCACTCGTGAGCGGCATGCTGACAGACCGTCTGGCGACTGAAGGCGCTCGGATCAATCTGCTTTCTCCGCCGCTCCTTCTTCTCGTTCTCTGGAACCTCGCCGTCTACCTGCTGATCCTTCTCAAGTTCCTAGTGCCCAGCAGGGTGTCTTCGCATCTTCTTCCCCTGCGTGAATGCCTTTCCAAGATCCTGCTCAAAGCTGCCGGCGCCACTAGTGCCTCCATTGAGGCCCGCGGAGCGATCTTCATGCCTCAATGCCGCTGGCTTGTCGCCCGTGCCCTGCACATTGCCGCCATCCTGTTTGCGGTCGGCCTTCTAACCGGCATGGCCGTACGGGGCATCGGCACCGCCTACCATGTCGGATGGGAAAGCACGTGGCTGGCAGGCAACCCGCAAGCCGTGCACGCCGTTCTGAGCGTCATCTACGGGCACCTGCCCTTTTGCGATCCGATTCCGGACGCGGACACCGTCGCTGCACTGGCCTTTGATGCACAGAGCCCCTCCGCCGCCGACGCGGCACCCTGGCTTTTGCGTCTGATGTGCCTTATTGCACTCACGGTCATCCTGCCCCGTCTGCTGCTTGTTCTGAAAAGCGCCTTCGGGCTTGCCGCAAGCCGCCGACGCGTTCGCATCGCCCTTGAGTCGCCCTACTACCGTGCGGTTCTCTCGGCATCCTCCGCCCCTGCCGTCCGAACCGTTCTCATCGTCGACAGCACGGGAAGCGCAGAGAATCTCACCGCCGGCTGGCAGGCTTTCAAGACAAAGTTGCAGGCAGAACAGTCTGAATTCGGTGACGTCGAGCTTCTGGCCGAGAGTGCGTGGGACGGCACCATGAACGAGCTTCTAGCCGACCTCAAGCCTGCAGTCCTCTATCGAATGCTTCTGGTCTTTGATCCCGCCGCCACGCCGGAAGCCGAAGTGCACGGTGCCATGATGGAGGCGGCCTCGACCTGGTGCGCGTCGCATCAAAGCCCCGCTCCGACCGTTATCCTTGACCTCTCCCGCCTCCACGAGAGATTCGGGCGAGAGAGCGCCGCGGCCGGCAGCCGAACGGCTCTCTGGCAGACCTTTGCCGCAGAGCGCGGCCTCAAGACGCTTGCCGCCGACATGACCCAAGGAGAAGATGCCGATCGTCTCCGCTCAGCCCTGACGGCCCATCCCGATGCGCTGAAGCCCTGAACCAAGTGCGATAATTCCCACAATCAATCTGAAAACGCATCCCGCCATGTCCGAGCACGATCAGTTCCGCATTCATCTCAGCCTCGTGAGCCACACCAACATCGGCAAGACGACGCTTGCCCGCACGCTGCTCATGCGCGACGTAGGCGAAGTCGCCGACCGGGCGCACGTGACCGAGACGACGGACGACTACGTGCTTGTGCGGGATTCGGCGGGGTGCGAACTGGTTCTCTGGGATACGCCGGGCTTTGGCAACTCCGTAGCGCTTGCCAAGCGCCTTGCCGGACGAAGCAATCCGATCGGCTGGTTTCTTTCGGAAATCTGGGACCGCATGACGAACAAAGCCTTCTGGCTCAACCAGCGGGCCATCAAGCACGTGCGCGACGTCTCGAGCGTCGTGCTCTATCTCGTCAATGCCTCCGATCTTCCCAAAACCGCTCCCTACATTACGGCGGAGATGCAGATCCTCTCATGGATCAACAAGCCCGTCATCGTGCTTCTCAACCAGATGGGCAAGCCCAGAACGCATGCCGAAGAGTTGGACGACATTGCCGCCTGGCGTGAGGCCATGTCTCCCTACCCCTTCGTCAAGGACATTCTTCCAATGGATGCCTTCGCACGATGCTGGGTGCAGGAAACGGCGCTTTTCGACGCCATCGGCCGAGCATTGCCTTCGGAAATGCACTCTACGTTCGACACGCTGCGCGACATCTGGACGCGAAGCCGCCGGGCTCTCTACCTCTCGTCCGTCGACGCAATGGCACGCCACATGTGGCGCCTGCTGCAGGCGCACGAACTGGTCCCCGCCCCCACGTTCAAGGACCATCTGCGAAGCTTCGGCTCGCAGATCGGCCTCATCAAGACGCGCAACGAAGCGCTTGAAGACGCACAGACGGCGCTCTCGGCCATGGCTGCCGACAGCCTCTGCTCGCTGACCGACAAGCTCATCGGCATCAACGGCCTTACCGGAAGCGGCGTCTCGCGCGAAATCCTCCGCCGCATGAAAACCGACTGGCAGATGGCCTCGCACAGCATCTCTCCAGGCCCGGCCGCCGCCGTAGGCGCAGGCGTGGGGGTGGCCGGCGGCGCTGCCGCGGGCGCCGCCGCAGACATGGCAAGCGCAGGACTCTCGCTCGGGCTCGGCACGCTTCTGGGCGGCATCATCGGCGCCATCGGCGGCGTCGGTGCGGCCACCATCTACAACGCCCGCCATCGCAAGGAAGGGATCGACATCTCCTGGACCGAACGGGCCGCACAGGACTTCATGCTGGAGAGCCTCCTTCTCTATCTGGCCGTCGCCCACTTCGGACGCGGCCGCGGCGATTGGCAGGAAAGCGAAAGTCCCGAATTCTGGAAAAAGGCCGTGCAGGACGCCATGGCCGAACAAAAGGTGGGCTTTCAAGCCATTCGAAAGCTCACGCCCGAAGAAGGCGTCGAACAGCTCACCCGCATGACGGACACGCTTTTGAGACGCGTCTTCATGCAGCTCTACGAACGAGGCATCTGACCGTCATGCTCTCCAAAGGCTTTGCAACCATCGGACTTCTGCTTGTCTCGAACGTCTTCATGACGCTCGCCTGGTATGCCCACCTGAAGCTTCAGAGCGCCAAGCTCATCACCAACTGGCCGCTCTACACCGTCGTGCTCTTTTCATGGGCGATCGCACTGCTTGAATACAGCTTCATGGTGCCCGCCAATCGAATCGGCTTTGAAGGCAACGGAGGCCCCTTCTCCCTCATCCAGCTCAAGATCATTCAGGAAGTCGTCACCCTGACGGTCTTCACGCTGTTTTCCGTCATCGCCTTCCAGCAGCACCTGGCCTGGAACCACTTCGCCGCCTTTGTCTGTCTGGTGGCGGCCGTCTACTTCGTGTTCATGAAGTGAATTCACGGGAAGTACCGACGCTCCCGTAGTTTGTTTCTTAAAGCTCGAAGCATAGTGCGGCTTTTGCCCCAGATCAGATTAAACCAATACCCAAAAGCTATTTTTCGCTGCTTGTTAAGAATATTGACGGGCAACGGGAACTCATATTCAAAACGACAGGCTTCTTGGCAATACTGGTAGAAATTCCGCTTTTCCGTCTCTGAAGCCCGACTTCCCATCACTGCATAAAGCTCTTGAAACAAATGATTCATAAATTCAAATTCAAGACCTTTGCGAATGGCGGGGGAATATTTTGCACGCTCTTCGTATAGCTTTTGATATACCAAGAAATCGGTCACCTTTGCCGAACGCCCATTGGACATTGAAGAAAAATGCCTGCGATAGAAAAACAAAGTATCCGGAAGCACGACTCCGCGCCTCAAAGCCGGCATGATCCGCACAAGAAAATCACGATCCTCGCAGGAGTGATAGGCTTCATTGAAGCGAATGCCCCTAAGCGTCGCGCAACGAAAAATACGATTGTTCAAAAAAAATGAAGTCGCGGTCGTATTCGGAAGCGGATTATTGTTCCTTAATCCTATTTGAAAGAATTGTTCGGCAATCCCGTCATTGTCCAACACCGCCCTCAGTGCCGGACGTCCTCCCGCAGGCTGAAGACCTTCCCTAGTAAAGCATCGAAACGAAAAAACCGCATAGTCAGCCTGCTCGTCCTGCATGGCCTTCACAACCGTTGCCAGTGCCTCGGGAGCAAGGCGATCATCCGAATCCATGAAATAGACGTACTCGAATCCGCCTATTCGTTCCATCTCTGCAAGCCCTGCATTGCGGGCCGATGAGGGACCACCATTGGCCTTGTCGAGCACTCTGATGCGTTCATCCTTTTCCGCATATGCCGTCAACAGTCCTCGTGACCCATCCCTCGAGCCGTCATTGACGGCAAAAACAACGAAATCTCGATAGGTCTGGGCCAACAGTGAATCCAGATTTTCTGCGAGATATTTCTCAACGTTATAGACGGGCAACACGACAGCAACCCTTGGATTGCCGTCAACGATGAAGTGGTTCATGGAACGTAAGGTTTCTGAACTAGGAAAAGGTACTGTCGTCAATTATGACATTCCGCCAAAGAAAAGACCGCAGCCGAACAGCAATCCGGCAGCGGTCTTCTGCAAAACAGCAATCTGTAAGGTGAATCCTTACGGCACCATTTCCTCAACTTCGTCCTTCTTGACCGGACGAACGAGGTCTTCGCGCTTCACGCCGAGATAGAGCGCAATGGCCGCCGCCACGAAGACGGAGGAGTAGACGCCGAGCAGAATGCCGATCGTCAGCGCAAGCGAGAAGTAGTGCAGGGCCGGGCCGCCGAAGAAGAACATCGACAGCGTCATGCAGAGCGTCGACGTATGCGTGATCACGGTACGGGAAATCGTCGCCGTAATGGCCGAGTTGATGATCTCCATCGTGTCGGCGCGGCGCATCGTGCGGAAGTGCTCGCGCACGCGGTCGAAAATGATCACCGACTCGTTCACGGAGTAGCCAAGCACTGCAAGCACTGCGGCAAGGACCGGCAGCGAGAACTCCCACTGCATCACCGAGAAGATGCCCAGCACGATGAAGATGTCGTGCAGGTTGGCGATGATGGCCGCCACCGCGAACTTCCATTCGAAGCGGAAGGCAAGGTAGATCACGATGCCGATCACCACGAGCGCAAGCGCCGTGCCGCCGTCGCGGGCGAGTTCCTCACCCACCTGAGGACCGACGTATTCGGTTCGGGTGAGCTGGGCTTCGGGGGCCTTCTGGTGAATGACCTTCATGACTTCTTCAGCCACCTGACCCGAGGTGTAGCCCTGCTTGGTCGGGACGCGGATGACGATGTCGGACGCCGTACCGAAGGTCTGGACGAGCACCTCGTTCGAGACGGCCTTGAGGTCCTGTCGAACCTCTTCGGTGTTGGCCGCGGACGGATAGCGGACTTCCATCTGCGTGCCGCCGGTGAACTCGATCGAGAGTGCGAGGCCGTGCGAGAAGATCCAGAAGACGGCGACGATGAAGCTCACCAGCGAGATCAGATTCAGCACATGCCTGTAGTGCATGAACGGAATCGTCTTGTGAATGCGGAAAAATTCCATGATGTTATCCCCTCATCAGCGAGCAGTCTTCTCGGTGTCAGGACGCCAGATCTGACCGATGTGAACCTTCGTCAGCTTCTTCTTGCGGCCGTAGATCAGATTGATCATCGAGCGGGAGACCACGACCGACGTGAAGATCGAGGTCATGATGCCCAGACAGTGCACCACGGCAAAGCCGCGGACCGGACCGGAACCGAAGATCAAAAGCGCGAGACCAGCGATCAAGCTCGTGATGTTCGAGTCAAGAATCGTCGCAAAGGCACGGTCGTAGCCTTCGCTGATGGCGGTCTGCGGCAGGCGGCCCATGCGCAGCTCCTCGCGGATGCGCTCGTTGATCAGCACGTTCGAGTCAACGGCCATGCCAAGCGTCAGCGCGATGGCGGCGATGCCCGGCAGCGTCAGCGTGGCCTGCAGCATCGACAAAAGCGCAACGAGCATCATCACGTTGCAGATGAGCGAAGCGGCGCTCACCAGACCGAACACCTGATAGTAGACGGCCATGAAGATCGCGATCACGATGAAGCCGTAAAGCGTGGACTTGAAGCCCGCGGTGATGTTGGCCTCGCCGAGCGACGGACCGATCAGGCGTTCCTCGACGATTTCCATCGGAGCGGCCAGAGAGCCGGCACGCAGGAGCAGGGCCGTATCGGTCGCCTCAACCGTCGACATGCGGCCCGAAATCTGAACGCGGCCGCCGCCGATTTCCTGACGAACGACCGGCGCCGTCACGACTTCGCCCTTGCCCTTTTCAAAGAGGATGATGGCGATGCGCTTGCCGACGTTGTCGCGCGTGACGTCCTGGAAGATGCGGGCGCCGCGGCTGTCAAGCTCGAGGTTGACGGTCGGCTCCTGCGTCTGGCTGTCAAAGCCGGGCTGGGCGTCGTTGAGGTTTTCACCCGTG
>CABUOH010000024.1 GCA_902493085.1 uncultured Sutterella sp.
GACCAAGGCGCTCAACATGCCGCCCGAGAAGATTCATACGGTCGATCTCACCGTCAACGACACGGGGCCCTTCGGTTTCGGCGCCTGCCTCATTCCGATGCTCGACAATGACCGCACGGCGGGCCTGCTGCGCAGCGTGATCGATGCGCAGAGACTCTCGGGCGAGAGCTACTATTCGAGCATGCTCGCGCTCTACGGTCGCGGCTGGGATGAGGGCCGCTTCGCCTTTGACGCCGATGGGCGCCTAATCTTTCCCAAGGGACGATAAGACGCATGCAGACCGGAATTGAAAAGGGATTCGCTCCCCGCTTTGCGGGACTCGGCATCTGGAACGTCTACTTCATCATCGCATTTGCGCTCGCAGCCTTCGGCTACATCGAACTCAACCTGTTGGGCAACGCGCTTCTGATGGCCTGGCTTTTGCTGCCCGTCGGACCGAAGTGGCTTCGCGTTTTGCGCGGGATTTTGGGTTTCGGTGCGGCAGCCGTGCTTCTCTATTCGGAGAGCTGGCTTCCCGGGGTTGAGAGCATTCTCGCCAACAAGGGCGGGATTGCGGGCTTCTCGCTGCTTTACATGGCCGAGTTCGCGCTGGATTTCATCAATGTGAAGATGGTGGGCTGGGGGCTTCTAGTCTTCCTCGGCTACTTCCTCGTGCGCCGCTACGTCCGCGTGACGTTCTTCACGATCGTCTACTTCCTCGGCGCCGTGACGATGCCGTGGGTGCAGTCGATTCTGCCCGAGCGCGCGCCCGTCGTCACGGCCGATGCCGGCGGACAGGCTGTCGATGCCGGCGCGCAGGCCAAGCCCGGCAAGGCCGACGCCAAGGCCGTGGGCGAGTGGTATGACGCCTTCCTCGCCTACGAGCGTGACCGCCGCGCCCGCTTCCCGAACGGACTTTCCGAAAAGGACACGCCCTTTGACATTCTCCTTCTGAGCATCTGCTCGCTCTCGAACGACGACCTCGCCGTTTCGCAGCTCGACCAGCATCCGCTCTTCAAGGAGTTCAACATCCGCTTTGATTCGTTCAATGCGGCGACCGCCTATTCGGGCCCCGCGCTCCTGCGTCTTCTCAACGGCGCCTGCGGCCAGCCGTCGCACAATGACCTCTACGGCGAGCGCCGTCCCGAATGCGAGCTGATGACGCGGCTCGGTACGCTGGGGTATTCGCAGCGCCTGCTGATGGATCATTCGGGCGAATACGACAACTTCCTTCAGTCGATGCGCGACAAGGCGGGCGTTACTGCGACGCTCGACAGGGCCAAGTATCCGACGCGCTACATGGGCTTTGACGACGAGGAGATCGCCGACAGCCTGGCGGTGCTTCGCCACTGGCAGCGCACGCAGGTGAAGTCGAAGGCCGGCCGCACGGCCACGCTCATCAACTTCATTGCGCTCCACGACGGAAATCGCCTGCCGGGACGAGGTCGCGCCGAACCCTTCAAGCCGCGCGCTCAGGAGATGTTTGACAACATCAGCACCTTCCTGCGCGAGCTTGAGCGTTCCGGCCGCAAGACGATGGTCGTGATCGTTCCCGAGCACGGCGCCGCCGTCCGGGGCGACAAGATTCAGGTGCCGCGCCTGCGCGACATCCCGACCATGCGCATTTCCCGCGTGCCCGTCATGGTGAAGTTCACGGGCCTCAAGGGACTTCCCAATGAGCCCATCCATGTCACGGGCAATACCAGCTACCTGGCGCTCACGTCGCTCATCGGCAAGACGCTCGAGACCGACTACTTCTCCAAGGCGGGCGGGGCCGTTCCGCTTGAAGAGCTCGTGAACGACCTGCCGCAGACCAACCCCGTGAGCGAGAACGGTACCGTTCAGACGCTCGAATATCAAGGCAGGGAATACTTCCGTCAAAACGGCGGCGAGTGGAAGCCCTACGGCGGCTGATGCTTCGTGCCTAAACAATGACAAAGCCCGCAGACATCGACGTGTCTGCGGGCTTTTTGCCGGCTGCGGCTGCAACTTTGCCGGATTGTGCGGGTTGCCTACTTCACGGACCAGCGGATGTCGGCAGCCACGCCGTTGCGGACTTCGCCCGCCTTGACGCCGCGGAAGGCGTTTTCGGCCATGCATCCTTCCTCAACGGCTGCTTTTACCTTGTCCGCCTGAGTCTTGAGGGAAGCTTCGTCGCCCGTGAGCGTGACGATGAAGTCGGCCGATGAAGCGATTGAATTGACGGAGTTGCCGCCCTGAATGTCGGAGATGACGGCATCGGGAACGGCCTTTTCGATCAGCATGATGCTGCGGGCTGCGGCATGAACGGCGTTCACATTGCCGTAGTCGCCGTTGGAATGACCGCCCGGGCCGGTGATGGAGACGTCGAGCGTCTGGCCGGCTGCCAAGGCGCAGGCAGCCGAGGCGGCAAGAAGAAGTGCGGCGGCGGGACGAATGATCATACGAAGGTTGAGCATGTCAGCGTCTCCTTACTTGAAAAGTTCTTCAGTGGTGCGGTTGCCCATCGGAGGCACGTTGGGCTCGACGACAGAACCGTCAGCGAGGTTGTAGCCCGAAGCGAGCAATCCCATCATGAGGAACCGGTAGACGCGCTTGCCTTCATCGACGCCATTGCCGGGGATCCCCCATTCATACCAGGTATGCCCGCCGCCACCGCCGGCATTTGTGCCCACATTGACGTTGACGGTGGGTACGCCTACGGCTGCGGGAACGTTGTCGTTGAGCGAGGCTGCGCGCTCAGGCACTTTGTCGAGAACGTCGATCCCGGCGGTCTTCGAAGCCTGCCAGAGGGCCTGCATGGCGATGTCGTTGTAGTCGGGCCGCTGGAAGGCGGGGCGGTCGCCGAACCATACGAGGTCCATGCCGACAGCATTTTGGTCGCCGGTCTTGAGGCCGTATTTGGCATTTTCAGCGTCCATGGCCTTCTTGAACTCCGGTTCGATTTGGGCTCTGATGGCGGATAGCGGGGCCTGTGTTGGACTGCGCATGTCGACCATCAGTGTGCAGGCCTGAGAGCGTTCCTTCGGTCCCTCGCACTTGGCAACGCCGACGGTGTAGGTTGTGCGCTCTGCGGTCTTGTCCGTATCCCACGGCGTCTTGAGGTCGGCAATTGCCGCTATCGCGCGGCTCATGGCCAAGGCGGCAGACGGACGCTTGTCGCCCAACTTCCAGCCTTTGGGTTCGACGTACTTAATTTCGAAGCGGTAGGAGCCCAGATAATTGACGGTGGCCGAACGCGGCTTCGTGCTGTCGGCGCCGAAGTTGGCGACGACGTTGAGCGCGTTGTTGCCCTTGCCCACGTCTTGGCTGTAGCCGTAGAGCTGCTTCATGCCGCAAAGGTTGCCCTTGCCTTCTTCGCCTGCCGTGCCGCAAACCCAGATGTCGTAGACGGGGCGGATGTTGTGCTTCTTCATGAGCTTGGCGACCTGCATGACCGCGATCGTATTGATCATGGCGTCGTTGAAGCCCGGCACGTAGATGCGGTAGCCGTCCCGGGCCTTGGCGTCTTCGATGTTCTGATACCGCTTGTAGGCTTTTTGCCAGACTTCGTCTTCAATTACTTTGCCGTTCTTGTCAAAGCGGACTTCCAGCGGGAGAGCCTTGAGTTCGTCCCGCGTTTTGACGATCGGGTCCTTGGCCTTTTGCAGCTTCACGGGCTCATAGGGAGAGTCGGCTGGGGGAAGCACGGCCGGATTCACCGTGTCGATGTGGCCTTCAAGAACAACCTTGGGCAGCTGCCCCTTGTAGGAGATTGCGTCCGGACGGGCGCCGTAGGTGCCCGGAATGCGCACGCAGACGTTGTAGACAGGCATACCGTCGACGGTCTGAAGGCCCGCGCCCTTGAGGAAGCCGTCGGCGCGCGTCAGGATGTCTTCGGGTGAATAACCCCATTCTTCAACGAGGCGCCGCGTAATCTCTGCTTGCCGGCGCATTTCAAAGCGCGAGGGCGAAGCGATGCGAGCCAGCTCAAGGAGCGTGTTGAATCTCCACTTCTGGGCTTCTTCGCTGGTGGCTTCAGCTAGAAGCGCCTGCATGGCCGGGTCTGCGTGAATGAGCGCGGCGCCCTTCGAAACGCCGTCGGAAATGACGGGGACGGCTGCGCCGGCCGCAAAGACGGCCGAGCAGAGAGCGGCCGCGAGAGCTGTGGGAACGAACTTGGTCAAGGTCTTTCTCCTCATGACGGCCGGAGGGACCAAGGAAAGAGGCGCCGCCCTGGGCGCCGACGGTCATCCGGCAAACAGCTCGAGTGTATGTCGTATAAAAGCGATTATTCAATTGCGGTTAACGCCTAGCACCGCCACCTTTCAAGACATGTCCGACCAATTACGACTGCGAAGCATCGCGCCCGGCGAAGGAGTCATGAGAAGCTCAATCGCGCTTGCTGGAGAAAGCTGTTGGACAGAGAGGGTTGGGGACAAACAAAAATGCCGTCGCTTGCGGACGACGGCATTTTCGAGAGGTCAGGTTAAGAAGCGGCTCTCAGCGGTGAACGTTCTGCTCTTCAACTTCCGCTTCGGCTTCTGCGGCGAGCGCAGCGGCGATGTCGGCCTGAATCGGATTCGGACGGCCGGTCCACCAGCAGTAGAAGCCGTATGCAAAGCCGGACAGCGCATAGATGCAGAAGAGAACGAAGACGGAGAGCGACGTGTTGCTCGAAATCACGATGAAGAGGATCGCAAACACCACGACGAACCAGAACGGGATGGTGCGAACGACGGCGTAGCTCTTGCCGGAGAAAAACGGCGCGTTGGAGACCATCGTGAGGCCGGCGTAGAGCGTGACGACGGCGGCGATTTCGCTCTGATAGGGAAGGAGCCATTCGGGCAGCTTGCCCTCGACGCCGAGCCAGACGAAGCCGCAGACGAGAGCGGCGGCAGCCGGAGAGGGAAGGCCTTGGAAGTAGTTCTTGCTCACGACGCCCACGTTGCAGTTGAAGCGGGCAAGACGAAGGATGGCACACAGGCAGTAGATGAAGGCGATGGCCCAACCAAGCTTGCCGAGGCCCTTGAGGGTGTACTCGTAGACGATGAGGCCGGGTGCGACGCCGAAGCTGATGGCGTCGGCAAGGGAGTCCATCTGGACGCCGAACTCGGACTGGGTGTGCGTGAGTCGGGCGACGCGGCCGTCCATGCCGTCAAAAAGCATGGAGAAGAAGACGGCGATTGCGGCGGCGTAGAAGTCGCCGTTCATGGCGGCGATGATGCCGTAGAAGGCGGAGAAGAGCGCGGCAGCGGTGAATGCGTTCGGAAGAACGTAGATGCTCTTGCTTTTGACCGTGCTGAGGCGGCGCTGGCTGATCGATGCCAGGCTTTCGCGATGGTAGGCGTTGTTGTTGCTCATCTCTTGTGTGGTGTGTTCGGTTCTTTGAATGACGCGGGGACGAAGCGTCCGAGCGTCACCGCAGCAGCCGGCAGCCGCGGCGGCGGTCCATCTGAGGCGAGACGGCCTCCGATCGGAGGCACAAGTCGCAGTCAATCCAAGATCTTAGCAACTTTTAGACGCTCGATCCATGATGGAAATAGGGAGGTCTGCTTATGAGCGGACCTCCCTAACGTAACGGAACGTTTCCGAAGCGACGTCAGACGATGTCGACCTTGAGGGAACCGACGCCGTTGACGCCGCCCTCGAGGTGGTCTCCCGGGAATACCTTGTCTGCGCCGCCGCAGGTGCCCGTGAAGATCATGTCGCCGGGCTGGAGCTCCCAGAATTGGGACAGTTGGACGATCGTCTCAAGAGGCTGAACGATCAAATTGGAGGTGCTTCCGCCTTGGCGCTTTCGGTTGTTGACGTAGAGCCAGAGATCCGCGGGCGCGGGCATAGGGCAGCGGTAGGCCGGACGCACGTAGCTTACGGGCGCGGCGCGCTCGAACGACTTGCCGCGGGTGAAATCGTTGGCGCCCGAGGGCAGCTTCTGGTCGCCGAGCGTGAAGTCGATGCCGACGCACCATCCCCAGACGGCCTGAGCAGCCTGCTCAAGCGTCAGGTTGCGGCCGCCCTTGCCGAGGCAGGCAACGAGTTCGATTTCATGCTTGAGGACTTGGGTCTGCGGAGGCATCGGGATCTTCGCGCATTCGCCGTCGGCCACCGGCACCACCGTGTAGCAGTCCTTCATGAAGTAGAAGGGCGTGTCTTTCGTCGCGGCCCCCGGCTCGGCGTAATTCTTGGCAATGCCGAAGACGCGGCGGATCGGGAAGTAGGAATAGGGTTCGTCCTGCACGGGCACGACGGCCTGCTGGGGCGGGGCAAAGACAAAAGACATGGAGGTCCTCCGAAAAGGAAGAGAAAAATTTATTGATGAGAATATAGCAAATTATATGCCGGCCGGGGTCGGTTTTGCGTTCGGCCGAACGACGCCGAATCAAGGCTCGCTGATGCCGGCGATGCGGTTGGCGAGCATGGTGACGGCGGCCGCATAAAAGTAGCTGCGGTTGTATCGGAGCACGGACGAGAAGTTCCGGGTGCCGATGTACCACTTCGTGGTGCGTTGTCCTTTTTCGTCGAGCTGAGGCAGGTCGACGAGGAGAACGGGTTCGTCGTCAAGAAGCGGGAAGTGACCGCCGGTGTCGACGCCGGCCTCCCGGAGGCCTGCGACTGTTGCGTGCGCGGCGATGCCGCCCGAGCCTGTGGCGTCGAAGATCTCGGCGTCGGCCTTCACGGGATAGAGGAGGCCGCGACCCGCCACCCAGCCGTGGGCGGTCAGGAATCGTGCGACGGAGGCGATGGCGTCGGGTTCGCTTTCGACGAGGTCGATCCTTCCGTCATCGTCGCCGTCGGCGCCCCATCGGTCGAGCGAACTCGGCATGAACTGGCCGTAGCCGACGGCGCCTGCAAAGCTGCCGAGCACCGTCACGGGCTGAACCTGCTCGCGCCAGCAGAATTCAAGAAAGTGAGCGAGCTCTTCCTTGAAGTAGGCGGCTCGTCGGGTGTAGTCGAAGGAGAGCGTCATCAGGCTGTCGAGCACGCGGTAGCGGCCCATGTTGCGGCCGTAGAAGGTCTCGACGCCGATGATGGCGGTGATGACGTAGCGGGAGACGCCGCTTTTCAATTCGACTTCGTCGAAGACGGCGCTGTTGCGCTCGATGAAATCGCGGCCGCGCAGAATGCGCTCCTGCGAGAGAAAGTTTCGGGCATACGTGACGAAGTTTCTGAAGGGAGGCTTGACGACGTCGGAACCGGGTTTCTTGACGCCGGGCTTCGGCGTCATCAGGCGTTCGGCGGTTTCGGAGTATCGGGCGACCGCCACCTCGTCCTTGAGCCAGTCGAGCGGAATCTTGTGCTTTTCGGAGACCTCGGAGAGGAAGTCAAGCACGTCAGGCCTGTTGAGGTAGCAGGATGCGGAAGGCGAAACGGCCGACTGGGGCGCCCGGGCTTCGGCTTCGGGCGCATTCGCGGCGAGCGCGCACGCACAGGCCGCCATGCTGGCGGCGCACGCGGTCGCGGAGATCGTCATGCGGAGTCGGGATCGTGTCGTCATGCAGTGCGTCAAGCTAAGGTCAAGGGACTTGAGGCATTGTAGCAAGGGACGGCCGGAGGGCCGCCCTCCTGCGGCGAGGTGTTGCAGGTCGGCACAAATTGCTCCGGCGAAGTTGGATTGAGGCTCGCCGTGCCGTTTCGGATCGGTTTCTAGACGGTTTCTGAACGGTTTCTTCGAAAGGCGCCGCTTGTGGTACGCTTTCCGTCGGGAGCGTTCCCCGCAAGCCTTCCGGCGGACAGACGAAACGTTCCCGAAACACCGTCATCAACAACCGCCGCCGATAATAGGAACGGGCCTACCACAAGATGATCAATCAAACGGATGTACGCCCGCTGACGGGCTACTTCACGCATGACCGCATCGCCGTCCCCAATCCGCTTCCCGATGCGCCGGAGCGTCCTGAAAGGCTCGACGCCATCGAAAGGAACATGCTTGCATTGGGGATGGACGTTCTCGTCAAGATTCAATATGCAAAGCCTGCGCCGATCGAGGCCGTGATCCTCGCGCACGATCCCGAATACGTCAAGCGCCTCGAGGCGGCTTCGGCGGGCGATCGGGATGCACTGGCGACTTTTGACGCCCTCGACACCCGCGTGGGGCCGGATACCTATGACGCGGCCATGAAGAGTGCGGGTGCCGTCGTCGAGGCGGTCGACGAGCTGTATGCGGGCCGCATCAAGAATGCCTTCTGCGGCGTTCGTCCGCCGGGGCATCATGCGTCGCGCGCTCAGGCCCGGGGGTTCTGCTATCTGAACAATGTGGCGATCGGCGCCTACTGGGCGATGCGCCGGCACGGCGCCAGGCGCGTCGCGATTGTCGACTTCGACGCGCATCACGGAGACGGCACGGAGGAGATCGTTGCGGGACATCCCGACATTCGATTCATGTCGCTCTTTCAGTGGCCGCTTTACCCGCACCGCATGCTCGAGCCAACGCCCCAAAACGTCATCGTCAATCCCGTGGAGGCGGGGGCGGACGGCGAAGTCATCACCGGGATCCTTGAGAACGTGTGGCTGCCGCAGCTCGAGGCCTTCAGACCCGACGTCATCTTCGTGTCGGCCGGGTTCGATGCGCACGCCGAGGAGCAGATGGCGCAGCTCAAAATGAAGGAGCTCGACTACGCACGCATCACGCGCAGGCTGCTCGATGCGGCTGATGTCTTGTGCGAGGGACGCCTCGTGAGCGTGCTCGAGGGCGGCTACGCCGTTCGAAGCCTTGCTCGAAGCGTGATGGCGCATCTCAACATGCTGGTCATGCGCGGGCGAGCCGCGCAGTAGGGGAGCAGACCCATGCCGCTTTTCTCACAGTCCGCCCTGAAGGACGGCGTCGCGATGCGCGAGGTCTGGTCCTGGGCGGCATTCGACTTTGCCAACTCCGGCTATACGACCGTCGTGCTCACGGCCGTCTTCAATGCCTATTTCGTCAGCGTGGTGGCGGGCGACTCGGCCTCGGCCACCTTTCTGTGGACCGTCGTCATTGCAGTGAGCAATGCGGTCAGCATGCTGCTCATGCCCGTTGTCGGCACGATTGCGGATGCGACCGCCTCCAAGAAGCGCTGGCTCGCCGTCGCGACCGCCATGGCCGTCGGGGGCACGTTCGGCCTGATGTTTGCGGGGCCGGGCACGATTCTTTGGGCGTCCCTCATGATCATCGTGAGCAATGTCGCCTACAACGTGGGCGAGTCGCTCAATTCAGCCTTTCTGCCCGAAATCGCGCGCGAGGATGCCGTGGGCAAGGTGTCGGGCTGGGGGTGGAGCTTCGGGTACTGCGGCGGCATTCTGACGCTCGGGCTCTGTCTCGGCGTCGTGACGGGGGGCGAGAAGTTCGGCTTCGGGATGGATCAGATCGTCGCGGGCACGATGGCCGTCACGGCATTCGTCTTCGCGGCGGCCGCTCTTCCGATCTTCCTGTTTCTCAAGGAGAGGAGTGCGCCGAGGCTCAACACGGCGGACCGGGAGGCCGTCAAGAGCGCGGCCTTGGAAAGCTTTGCCGAGCTTCGCCGCACCCTTGGGTCTCTCGGCGACTTCCGAGACTTTGCCTGGCTCTCGGTTTGCGGTTTTCTATACCAGTGCGGCGTATCGGTCGTCATCACGCTTTCGGCCGTGTATGCGGCCGCCGTCATGGGGTTCAAAACCGAAGACACGCTTCTCATGGTTTTTCTCGTCAACATCACGGCCGCCGCAGGCGCCTTCGCCTTCGGCTACGTGCAGGACCGCGTCGGACACAAGCTTGCGCTGGCGGGCACGCTTTGCGTTTGGATCGCGATGATCGCCGTTGCCGCCTTCTCGACCGAGCGATGGCAGTTCTGGGTGGCAGCCAATCTTGCGGGTCTTGCCATGGGATCCTCTCAGTCGGCGGGACGGGCCATGGTGGCGGTTTTCGCCCCCTCGTCGCGCTTGGCGGAGTTCTACAGCTTCTGGAACATGGCGCTCTGGCTCGCAGCCATCGTGGGACCGCTCTCGTATGGTGCCATCGCCTGGATGACGGGCAACGACCACCGGGCGGCCATTCTCTTTACGGGCGTCTTCTTTGTGCTGTCGCTGTTGGCCCTCGGTCCCGTGAGCATGAAGCGCGGCGCAGAGACGGCGGGCAGATTTTCGGCGTCCGGCGGGTGAGCGTGCAGAACGAGGCGCTTTCGCCTTCAGCATGAAAAAAAAAGAGCGGCGGGTGCGCATTGCACGCAGCCGCCGCTCACTCAGACCCCCAACAGCGTGCGGGTGGAGATTGCCCCGCGTGACGGAAGGCGCTTGATACCCTCCGATGCCGCCTCTCTCCGGACGACCCCCGTTGTCCTTGGATGGAGAGTGACGACAGCTCGCTGCCGTTGAGTGAATTATGGCAGAAGTGAGAATGATTCTCAATACACTTTTGTGAGGTAAGCTGGGAAAAGTGTCGGAGGGTTGATCAAGATCAAATCTTTGCGAGCGT
>CABUOH010000025.1 GCA_902493085.1 uncultured Sutterella sp.
CTTTTGGGCAAGTTCCGCCCGTTCGGCCCTGAGAAGCTCCGGCTTGTAGGCTTCCTCGGCCGCGCGGGCTGCCGCCTCGGCCGTCCTGCGTTCGGCGAGGTCGGTCGTGAGGCGGTCAAGCCCCCGGCGCCAGCGCAGCGCCTCGGAGAACGCCTTTGCGGTTTTGTCGAGCTCGGGCACGCGAAGCGATAGCTCGGCTTTGACCGTCTCCAACTCCCGGCGTTCCTCGTCGGAGAGGAGCTGCATGCCTTCGAGCTTGGCCTCAGCCTTGTCGAGATCGTCGCGGGCGCTGCGGGTCTTCTCGAAAACCTTCATGCTGACGGCCGAATAGAGATCCGTGCCGGTGATCTTTTCGAGCAGATTGGCTCTGTCGTCGTCGGCCGCCTTGAGAAAGTTGGAGAAGGCGCCCTGCGCGAGCAGGACCGAGCGGGTGAAGATCGGGAAGGTCATGCGCGTGATGCGGCGGATTTCACTCTCCCATTGCCGCTTCTGGCTGGCGATGACGCGTCCGGTCCGATCCTGCGGACCCTCATAGGCCACAAGTTCGACCTCGTCCTCGGAGAGCTTGCCCGTGCGCTTCGTGCGGCGGCTCCAACGCGAGAGGTATTCCCGCCCGTCGGCCTCAAAGCGCACGGCCGCGCTCGCGGAGCCCTCGCCCTTGGTCATGACGGGACAGGCGTCCGGCCCCTCGAACTTGACGTGCGTGTCGGTCATGCGCGGGGTCGTGGCATAGAGCGCCAGCGAGACCGCGTCAAGAATGGTCGACTTGCCGCTGCCCGTCGGACCGATGATGGCAAAGAGCGGGCTGCGCCTGAAGTCGGCGTTCGTGAAGTCGATCTCCCAGGTGCCCGCAAGGGAATTGATGTTCGTGAATCTGAGCTGCAGGAGCCTCATGCCGACACCTCCGCGGCGTTGTTGTCTTTGTCTTGGTTGCGGGCTTCGTCGCCTTCGGGGGCGGGACGAGACTCGACGTGTACGGCTTCGACCGCCTCGTTGAGAAGCGGCATGAGCCTGCAAAAGGCGCTCTGTGCGGCTTCGCGGGTTTCGAACCGGTCTTCGAGGCAGGACTTGAAGACAGATTCAGGCGTCAGATCGTCAAGAGAAGGTGCGTTGAGCTCGTCCGCCTCGTAGCGGCGGGCGGCCTGCTGGTTGCGCACGGCCGTGACGATGACGCCCCGGGATTGGCCGTAGGCGGTGAGTTCGCCCGCAAGGTCGGGCACGCATTCGTCGGACGTGAGCGTTGCCTCCACGAAGGGGCTCTCATGCGCGGCGCCTGCGGCGTCGATCCCGGAGCGGAGCTCTTCGAGCGTGCCGCTCACGCGCACGAATTCGCGCGGCTGCTTCACGGGCAACTCTTCGATGGTCATGGCGCCCGTCTCGTCGAAGGTGAGTTCGACGATGTGATGCCGGTACCGGATGTGCGAGTAGGAGAGCGAAAGGGGAGAGCCGCTGTAGCGCATCGGCACGCGCGCCTCGACCGTCTGGCTGTTGTGGATGTGGCCGAGCGCCACGTAGTCCCAGCCCGTGCCGAAGGCGTCGGCCGTGACGTTGCGAAGAGAACCCACGTAGGCGCTTTCGCCCGGAACGCAAGGATCGCCGTCGGGGCGAAGCCGTGAGCCCGTCATAAAGAGGTGGCCCATGGCAACCATGGGAACGCGGGCGCCCTGAAGCGCTTCCTCAAGAAAGCCCCTGACGGTTTCGTAGTGCTTGAGCACGCCCGTCTCAAAGCGCATGGCGCGCGTGGCGTCCGTGTCGTCGATCGAGCCGCCCCTCACGTCGCCTTCCCGCAGGAAGGGAACGGCCGCGACGGCAAGACGCGGCTCGCCGGCGGCATTGCGAAGGATGAAGGCCTGGCTTTCGGGCGAGTCGCCCGCCACGAAGCAGTTCATCGTTTCAAGAAGCGCACTGGGCGCCTCGAGAAAGCGCTGCGAGTCGTGATTGCCGGCCGTAATGACGGTGGCCTGCACCGACGTGCCCGCCAGAGCTCGGATCATGTCGTAGTAGAGGCGCTGGGCGCTGTTGGCGGGCATGGACGTGTCGAAGATGTCGCCCGACAGAAGAATGACGTCGGGCCTGCGTGATTCGACGAGCTTGAGAAAGTCCTGGATGAAGGTTCGAAAGTCGTCCGTGCGGTCGATGGTTCCGAGCCCCTTGCCGATGTGCCAGTCGGCGGAATGAAAGATGCGAAGCGTCTGCAAGGAAAGGCCTCCGTAGGTTCGAGTAGGACCATTATGGCGGAGGTTGCGTCCCGGTGCGTCGCACAAGACGCTGAGGCGTCGCTCAGCTGCCGGATTCGGACGCCGGCTTGAGAGCGGCGTGCTTTTGTGCCTTGTTCGCCCAGCCTGCCGCCTCGGCGCCTGCGATGCGCCCGCAGACGATGGCGGCCGTGAGGCCCGCCCCCTCAAGGCGCTTCGCGCCGAGAACGCCTCCCGTGACTTCGCCCGCGGCATAGAGGCCCGGAATGGGGCCCTTCGCTCCGAGCACGCGGCCCTCGGGGTCGACCTTGATGCCGCCGAGCGTCGTGTGGATGCCCGGGCGCACGCTTACGGCGTAGAGCGGAGAGCTGTCGAGCCTGCTCAGAAGCAGGGGGCGACCGAAGTCCTCATCTTCCTGGCGGTCGACCATCTCGCGGTAGCGCACGAGGGTTTCATGGAACTTTTCGGGCGGCACCCTGATGCCGCGCGCGAGTTCCAGGTCGGACGTGCCGCGGATGAAGTAGCCCGATCGGGCATAGCTCTTCAATACGGGCATGTCGTCCACCATCGTCTGATCGAAGATGAGCCAGGCGCGTCCGTCGTTCCTGCTGCGAATCTGATCCGCAAGATGTTCGGAGAGCTCGTCTGCGAAGCGCTCGCCTTGGTCGTTCACGAGGATGGCGCCGTTGACGCGCACCTGGTGCGGCAGGATGAGGCCGGAAAAGGGCAGGGTCGTCGGGTGCACCGTGACGGCCTGCATGTCGACGGTTTGTGCGCCCATGTCTTCGGCGAGCAGTATGCCGTCGCCCGTGGCTGCCGGGGAGTTCGTGGACTGCAGTCCGGTCGCGTGATTTGCAAAGCGGCTGATCATCGCCTCGTTGGCGCTGAAGCCGCCTGTTGCAATGACGACGGCGGGCGCCTTGATGCGGTATTCCTCTCCCTTCGTGTTGAGCACGACGACGCCGTTGACGCGGCCCTCGTCGTCGGTCGTGATTTTCTTGACGGCGGTGCGGGTGCGGATGGGAATGCCGCGGTGCTCAACCCCGTGCAGGAGCGCGTTGATGACTTCCGGCCCGATGAGGCCGCGCTTAGGCTGAATGCCGCGCTTGGAAACGGTCCCGTCCTCGTTGAGGCTGCAGGATTCATGCAGGCTGTCGTCGCGCGTGATGCAGAAGGGCTCAAGTTCCGCGCCGTAGCCGCGAAGCCATTCGACGGCTTCGCCGGACTCGGAGACGATGCGCGAAAGGAGCGCCTTGTCGGCCGTGCGGCCGCCCTTGCGGATCATGTCGCTCTCGAGCTGTTCGAACTCGCGCTTGTCGCCTTGAGTGACGCCGAGCATGAAGCCCGTGGCGAGCACCGTGTTGCCGCCGATGAAGGGCATCTTCTCGAGCACGACCACCTTGGCGCCCGATTCGGCGGCGGAAAGCGCGGACGTGAGGCCCGAGCCGCCCGCACCGATCACCACCACGTCGCATTGCAGGCCGGCCGCAAGAGCGGAAGCGGCGGCAACGGCCAGGCCGAAGCCGGCGGCAAGTCCCGCCGCACCGCGAAGGCAGCGCGAAAAAAGAGTGCCGAAGGTCTGATGGCCGGGTCCGCTGTTGAGCATGGTGTGGGTTGGGTGCTGAAGACGGTCTTTAACTGGTTGGGTTTGCCGGCCATGCTTGGTCTCGGGTTAACCCGTAGACCAAAGAATAGCAAAAAAAGGCGAAGCGCAGCAGCCGTTTTTGCGAAAACGCTCGGGGCGAATCGCATAATGCCTGAAGAATACCGTGAATGCGGGATGGTGAGATGAAAAAACGGGAAGGACCGCTATTTCTAAATTGAATAGCGACACTTTCCTGCCCCGATGTGTTCCCGACCGATTCTTATTCTTTGGTCGTATCTCTTTGGTGGTATTGGTATTAAAGCCAAGGGACAGGAAAAATCATGAAATCTACTGCGAGAGTAGGGTTGTCAGGGGTTGGATACGGAGGCAGACTCTCAGGGTCGACAGAGCTGTCTCTGTCATGGCGAAGATCACCGCCGCGACGAACCACCCCTGATTCGGGACGTCGAACGAGCGGCAAGAACAACAACTTTCCAAGAAGGATCCCCCATGGAAGTATCTCGCAGAAGTTTTCTCAAGCGCGGTCTGCTTCTCGGCGGCGGTGCTGCGTCCGGTCTCGCCGGCGCGGCTGCCCATGCGGCCGGCGGCTCCAAGAAGCCCTACAAGCTCACCAGCGTGAACGAAACGACGAACATCTGCTGCTACTGCTCAGGCGGCTGCGGCACGATCTGCTCAACCCGAAACGGCGAGCTCATCAATCTTGAAGGCGACCCGGATCATCCGGTCAACCTCGGCGGCCTGTGCCCGAAGGGCGCCGCCATGTGGGGCCTTCGCAATATCGTGACGAAGGACCGCCGCGCGCAGCTCCATCCGGACCGCGTGCTCTATCCGATGGTTCGCCGTCCGGGCAGCAAGACTTGGGAGCGCCTCTCCTGGGATCAGGCCGCTCTTGAAATCGCCCGCCACGTCAAGAAGACCCGCGACGCCACCTTCGTCGAGAAGGAAGGCGATGTGACGGTCAACCGCTGCGACGGCATCGCCAGTCTCGGCGCCGCCCAGCTCAACAACGAGGAAGGCTGGCTCGTGCAGAAGTTTGCGCGAAGCCTCGGCGTGCTCGCCATCGACAACCAGACGCGCGTCTGCCACTCCTCGACCGTGGCCGGCCTTGCTCCGACGTTCGGTCGCGGCTCCATGACGAGCCACTGGTGCGACTTCGCCAACTCCGACGTCATCATGTCGATCGGTTCGAACAACGTCGAAAACCATCCGCTCTCCTCCCGTTGGGTTGAGCGCGCCCAGGACAAGGGCGCCACGTGGATCGTGGTCGACCCGCGCTACTCCCGCTCGGCCGCCCGCGCCGACATCTATGCGCGCATCCGTCCGGGTACGGACCTCGCCTTCTACGGCGGTCTGATCAACTACATCCTGCAGAACGAGCTTTATCAGAAGGAATACGTCCTGCACTACACGAACGCCGCCTGCCTGCTGCGTCCGGACTTCAAGTTCGACGTCGATCACGGCCTCTTCTCCGGCTGGGATCCGGAGACGAAGCGCTATGACAACGAAAGCTGGGGCTACGACGTCGACCGCAAGGCCGTCTGGGACACCTCCGAAGGCTCCGCCTTCGCCTGGGTCAACCGTCCGGGCACGCCGAAGTTCAAGACGCCGGACCTCAAGGTTCTCAAGCGCGACATGTCGCTCCAGGATCCGAACTGCGTTCTCAACGTCATGAAGCGCCACTATGCGCGCTACACCCCCGAACTCGTCACGCGCGTCACGGGCATGGATCCCGAAGTGATGAAGAAGGTCTGGGAGGTCTTCGCCGCCACGGGTCGACCCGACAAGGCCGGCTCCATTCTCTATGCACTCGGCCAGACGCAGCACACCTACGGTTCCCAGAACTGCCGCGCCATGTGCGTCGTCCAGCTCCTGCTGGGCAACATCGGCATTGCCGGCGGCGGCATCAACGCTCTTCGCGGCGAACCCAACGTTCAGGGCTCCACCGACGTTGGCGCGAGCTCGCACCAGGCGCCCGCCTACCTGTCCTGGCCGACCGGCAAGGCTCACCCGACGCTCGCCGACTATCTCTCGAAGGAAACGTACGCCGCTGGCTACTACGCCAACAAGCCGAAGTTCTGGATTTCCCAGCTTCGCGAATGGTTCGGCGCCAACGCCACGGTCGAAAACGACTACTGCTACGATCTCCTTCCGAAGATCAGCCCGAAGCTCGACTACGGCGACTACTCCACGATCATGTCGTTCAACGACATGCGCGACAACAAGATCAAGGGCTACTTCTGCTGGGGCATGAATCCGATGCATTCGACCCCGAACGGCAAGCACGCCCGCCGCTCGATGGCCAACCTCGACTGGCTCGTCGTCGCCGACTGGTTCCAGACGGAAACGTCGACCTTCTTCGAGGCTCCGGACATGAATCCCGAAGAAGTCAAGACCGAGGTCTACTTCCTGCCGGCTGCGCTCATCTATGAAAAGATCGGCTCCATCAACAATTCCGGCCGCTGGATCCAGTGGCGCGAAAAGGCCATCGAGCCGCCGGGAGAATGCCGTTCCGACTTCGACATGATGATGCTTCTCTGGAAGAACATCGTCGATCTCTACAAGAAGGAAGGCGGCGCCTGCCCGGATCAGATCCTGAAGACGAACTTCGACTACACGATCGACGGCAAGCCCGACCTGCGCGCGCTCTGCTGGGCCCTCAACGGCTACACGGTCAACGACGGCAAGCTCCTCAAGAGCTACGGCCAGCTCCAGACCGACGGCACGACCGCCTGCGGCATGTGGATCTTCTCGGGCTACTACAACAATGAAGCCCAGAAGCTCGATCCGATGAAGCAGCCGATGACGAACCGCTCCAAGGAAGACCCGACCGGTCTCGGTCTCTTCCCGGGCTGGTCCTTCGCATGGCCCGCCAACCGCCGCATTCTCTACAACCGCGCCTCCGCCGACCCCGCGGGCAAGCCCTGGGATCCCAAGCGCGTGCTCGTCGAGTGGGACGGCAGCAAGTGGCTCCAGAACGACGTGGGCGACTTCGTCACGGCCAAGGCCCCCGACGACAACGCCTTCTTCATGACCTGGGAACAGAACGCCCGTCTCTTCGCCTATCCGATGGCCGACGGTCCGCTGCCCGAGCACTTCGAGCCGCATGAAGCCCCGGTGAAGAATCTCCTCAACGGCGCCGGCGGCAACCCGTGCGCCCGCTTCACGGAAGACCCGTCGGTGCTTCGCGGCGACGTCAAGGACTATCCGTACGTCGTGACGACGTACTCGGTCGTCGAACACTGGCAGTCCGGCACGCAGACCCGCAACATTCCGTGGCTCAACGAGCTCATCCCGAGCAACTTCATCGAACTGTCCGAAGAGTTGGCCAAGGAAAAGGGCATCCGTCAGGGCGACAAGGTCCGCGTCTGGAACAACCGCGGCTCCGTCGTGGTCGACGCCATGATCACGATCCGCATGAAGCCCATGACGATCGACGGCAAGCTCATGCACGTGGTCGGCATGCCGCACCACTTCTCTTGGGCGACGAAGCTCGCCACCGGCGACAACGTGAACGACCTCACGCCCAACGTCGGTGACCCGAACTCGTACATTCCGGAATACAAGGCATTCCTTGTCAACCTTGAGAAGGCAGCCTGACGGCGTGCCAATGGAGATGAATGATGGCAAATACTAAAGAAGTCGCCATGCTGTTCGACTCTTCGCACTGCACCGGCTGCAAGGGCTGCCAGGTTGCGTGCAAGCAGTGGAACATGCTTCCCTCGAAGCTCGGCCTCAACGAGAACAAGTTCTCGGGCACGTATCAGAATCCGCCTGATCTCAACGGCGACACGCGTCTCGTGCTGACGTTCGACGAGAAGGAGTCCGGCAACAAGTTCCAGCCGATCAACTTCGCCATCGGCCGCCGCTCGTGCTTCCACTGCACGGACGCTGCCTGCGTTTCGATCTGCTCGTCGGGCGCCCTCTACAAGAAGGAGAACGGCGTCGTGGCGTACGATACGGACAAGTGCAACGGCTGCACGTACTGCCAGTCCGCCTGCCCGTTCGACGTGCCCCGCTTCCGTCCGACGGACGGCTGCATCGACAAGTGCACGCTCTGCATCGACCGTCTCGAAGAGGGCGGCATCCCGGCCTGCGTCAAGACCTGCCAGCCTGAAGCGCTGCGCTTCGGTCCGCGCGACGAGATGATCGCGATCGGCCAGAAGCGCGTCGAATTCCTCAAGAAGAAGGGCTTCGACAAGGCCGAGCTCTACGGCGTCAATGAAATGGGCGGTCTGCACATCCTGCAGGTCTGCCAGTTCGGTCACGAAGCCTACGGCCTTCCGACCGATCCCAAGCCCAACAAGATGATCGGCATGGTGAACACCATGCGCACGGTGACCGGTGTCGGCACCGCCGCCGTGCTCGCCGGCCTCGCCGTTTCCTTCGTCGCCGCCACCGGCTACCGCCGCGAAAAGGTGACCGTCGAGGAAGCCAAGAAGCACTGGACGCCTGAACAGCGCGCCATCGCCGATCGTGAAGTCAAGGAGCTTCTTGAAAAAGAAGCCTCCGGCAAGTAATAGGAGACTCAGAATGACCAGATACATTCAGCGTCACTCTCTGCTCACCCGAGTGACTCACGGCGTTGCCGCAATCGGCTGCATCCTGCTCGCGATCACCGGCGTGTTCGTGTTCGTTCCGAGCCTCGGCGGCGGCATCATGGGCGGGGAATTCACCCAGGCCATGCGCATGCTCCACCGCGTTCTCGCGGTGCCGTTCATCCTCGTTCCGCTTTTTGCCGTGCTGAAGTCGCCCGCCGGCTTCGTGCACCTCTTCAAGGAGGACATCTTCGGCAAGTGGGACAAGGACGACGTGGCTTGGGCCATGAAGTTCCCGTTCTACCTGTTTGCGCCGGGCAAGGTCCACATGCCCCCGCAGCATCACGTGAAGTCTGCTCAGCGTCTCGCTGACGGCGCCCTGCTGTTCTTCTGCGTGATGCTCGCGCTCTCGGGCATCGTGCTCTGGCTCAACACGGGTCTTCCGACGAGCTCCGGCCTCAAGGTCGAGTTCGCGCCCGAAACGCTGCTCCTCGCGCACCTCGTTCACGACGTGTTCTTCTTCCTCACCGTCTTTGTCGGCATCGCCCACATCTATCTCGGCGCCGGCATCTTCCAGCCGTATCGCGGCACCGCCCGCATCATGTTCGGCGACGGCAAGGTGAGCGAATCCGACGCGGTCTACCACTGGGGCTACTGGGCCAACCAGGAAATCGCGCTCGGCAAGAACGTCACCGTTGAAAAGGACGACAAGGAAAAGTAAGGGGAATCTTTTCCAAACTCTCCGCGTGCATCTCCGGCGCCTCAACAGCGCCGGCGATGCCCGGACTGGCTCCGCAAGGGGCCCGTCCGGAAAGAGGCCAAGCAAGACCTCTTTCCGGACGCCCGAAGAGGCGTCAGGCAAACGTCATAATCAATCAAACGCGCGTCCGAACCGCTTCGGAGCGCCTAAAAAAAGGAAAGCCAAATGCTCAACCGCAAGTCGATCGAAAGGGCTCTTGCCCGTGCCGCAGGCCACCAGGATGAAAGCGTCGTCGCGCGCCTGGCGCTCTTTGCGCCCGCACTTCTCAAGGCGGCCGAGCTGCGCGCCGAATATTCCGCCGAAGTGCCCGAATGGACCGACGAGGAGGTTGAGGCCGCCCGTCTGAGTCAGGGCTCGCTCCTTTCGATGCGCCCCGTCGCCATCGATGCCGGCCGCTTCCTGCAGACGGTTGAGGCCATCGCCGGCGTACTTCTCGACAATGAGGAGATCGAAGGCGACATGCTCGAGGCCTGCCGTGACGTCGATTGGACGCCGTTCGCGGCCGTTGATCTCATGGCCCTCGCCGGACGCGATCCGATGCAATATCTGCACGCCGTCGAGGTCCAGGCGGGCGAGGACGATCTTCTCGACATCTTCATTCTTCCCGTCCTCGGCCTTGCGCTTCGCGTCTTCCTTGACGAAGCGGCCGACGAAGGAAGCCGTCGCATTGCGCGCACCGCCACCGACACGACGCATCACAACCGTCCGCTTCACTGCCCGGTCTGCGGCGCCGACGCCGCCGTTGCGAGCGTCACCGATACGGCCCTCAACGGACATGTCAAGCAGCTCTGGTGCACATGCTGCGGCGGTCATTGGGTCTTCGAGCGCATCCGCTGCGCCGTCTGCGGCGATCAGGCCGTCTCGGATCTCTCCTACATTCATGACGAGAACGACGAAACCCGCCGCCTGCACGTCTGCGCCGCCTGCCACGCCGCCTTCCCGACGATCTTTGCAGGCGAAGAGCTCAACTTCTGCGCCGACGTCGAGCAGATCGTCATGACGGGACTTGAGCTCTTTTACCGGAACGCGGTCGAGGGCAATCAGGCCTGACGCCGGCTTCACCGCACACGCAACGAACCGCACGGGAGACGAACATGGGATGCACGCAATTCACCAAGACCGCACAGGTGCTTTCGAGCGCGATCGAGGCGGGGCTTTGCATGAATCTTCCGGCGGACGGCGTCGAGCGCCTGGGTGCGCGTGAGGTGGAAGTCCATCACATGAACGCCGAGGCTCCCTCTCTTGACTGGGTGGCCGAGGAGG
>CABUOH010000026.1 GCA_902493085.1 uncultured Sutterella sp.
CTGCTTGAAGAAGTGCATGGAGATGTAGCCCCAGACGTCGCGGTCGAAGTCGATGAGGATCGTGTTGGCGCGTTCGATCTGGTGGAAGAGCTCGGCCATGTAGTCATGCGGCTCGATCTGGATCGTGTGCGTGTTGAACGTCACGCCGAGGCGTTCCTCGACGACTTTGCGGGAGTGGGCTTCCCAGTCGTATTCCGGATAGGAGATGAGGTGGGCGTTGTAGTTGCCGACGGCGCCGTTCATCTTGGCGTAGATCTTGACGGAGCGGATGGCTTCGATTACGCGTTCGAGACGGACGGCGACATTGGCGAATTCCTTGCCGACGGTGGTCGGGGAAGCGGTCTGGCCGTGCGTGCGGGAGAGCATCGGAATTTCCGCCCACTGATGGGCGTAGCCCGTGATCGTGTCGTGAATCTGTTGGAGATAGTCGGCGAGCACTTCACGGCCTCGCTTGAGCATGATGGCGTGGCTTGTGTTGTTGATGTCTTCGGACGTGCAGGAGAAGTGCACGAATTCAGAGGCGGACTTGAGTTCTTCGTCGTGTGCGACCTGGTTCTTGATCCAGTATTCAACGGCCTTCACGTCATGATTGGTCGTCTTTTCGATTTCCTTAATGGCTTCGCAGTCGGCTAGGGAGAAGTTGTCGGCGAGTCCGCGCAGGAAGGCCTTGCCGTGGTTGCTGAGGTGAGGAAGTTCAGCAAAGCCGGCTTCGGAAAGACTGATGAGCCACTCTACTTCAACACGAACGCGGGCATTCATGAAGGCGCACTCGGAGAAGATGTCGCGAAGCGCGTCGGTCTGGCGGGCATAGCGGCCGTCGATCGGAGAGAGAGCGGTAAGGGGATTCAGTTCCATGTCGGAAAACCTCGGATGAATAAAGGAAAAACGGGGTCCGCTGCGCTGGTTGGGCTGCAGACGATGCGGCGGGCGGAGCGGACGAATGGCAATCCATTTATTTTAGCAGTCCGTCGGGCGGGCGTCTTCTCGTGAAGCCCTGTTCCAGGGCGCCGCTCTCGTGAAGAGAAAGCGTGTTCCGACGTGCGGTTCAGGCGACTTCGCCGCAGCCTTCCTTTGTTGTTCTACAATCCGAGTTGCGCGTTCGGGGTATCGGTCTTTCAAAGGCCGGTTGAGAAACACCCGTCGCACCGGAACAGGTTCAGACCTGCGTCGGGAAACGCTGCGGACAATCAGATATGCGGTCTTCGAAAAGAAGGCCCAGGCACCGTTCTCTTCGCCGGTCGCGCCCTTGTCTCAATTCTTGTGGAGCGCGATGATGCACAACTATTTCCATTCCAATCCCGACCTTCGTCCCGCTGGGGAGCGCTTTTATGTTAAGAGCGAAGCAGGCGAGGAAGTTCCTCTTCGCCGCATAAGGCTTTCCGATACGCCTGAATGTTTTGGAGGAGGTCGAAATCCGGACTTCTTCATGCCCGACGTTACGGGCGGCTACGGCGCCCGTGATGCAGGCGAGACGGTTGAGCTCGGACGCCGTGCTCGTCCGGTACCCGGTAGTCCCACGCAACTTGCCTGTGCCCGTGCGGGTATCGTGACGCCGGAGATGGCGTACGCGGCCGCGCGCGAGAACGCCAACATAGATGGCTTTGTCGCTTCAATTGCCGAGCCGGGGTATGAACGCGTTCGAGATCGTCTCATGCCGTTGCTTGAACGTCTGGAGCCATGGACGGGAGAGCGTGTTCGCGCTCGCGTGGCCGCGCGCCAGGCCGTGATACCGGCCGCCTTTACGCATCCGGAAGTCGAGCCCATCGTTATCGGGCGCCACTTTTCTACCAAGGTCAACGCCAACCTTGGCACGTCCGCTTCGTCATCCGACTGGCGCGAGGAAGGGCGCAAGATGCAGGAAGCGCTCGCGCGCGGAGCGGATACCGTGATGGATCTTTCGACCGGCAGGTGCATTCGCGAAACCCGTGAGATGATCCTTCGAGGGGCGCCGGTTCCCGTGGGTACGGTGCCGCTGTACGAAACGCTCGAGCGTGCGGGTGGCGACCCGCTCGCGATCTCTTGGAAAATCTTCCGCGATGTCATGGAGGATCAGGCCCGTGCAGGCGTCGACTATATGACGATCCATGCCGGACTGCTGTTGCCGCACGTTGAGCTGACACGCAGACGTCTGACGGGCATCGTCTCCCGAGGCGGCGGCATGATGGCCCGTTGGATGACGGCATTTGGAAGGGAAAACTTCCTCTACGAGCATTTTGATGAGATTCTCGACTTTGCGGCGCACTACGACGTGACGCTCTCACTTGGCGACGGACTGCGCTCGGGGAGTCTCTACGATGGCAATGATGCGGCCCAGTTTGCGGAACTCAAAACGCTCGGAGAGCTCAATCGCCGTGCCGGCGTGCGCGATGTGCAAGTGATGATCGAGGGGCCGGGGCACATTCCGATGCCCGGCGTCGAGCTTAATCAGCTCAATGAGCGCGAATGGTGTGATGACGCGCCCTTTTATACGCTCGGCCCGCTTGTCTGCGACGTCGGAGCAGGCTATGACCACATTACGGCCGCCATTGGAGGAGCCATGATCGCAGCGTCTGGCACGGCCATGCTCTGTTACGTAACGCCCAAGGAACATCTCGGTCTGCCTGATGCCGACGACGTGCGTGAAGGCATGGCTGCCTTTCGCATAGCCGCGCATGCGGCGGACGTTGCCAGAGGTGTTCAGGGTGCCGTTTTGCGTGACCATCTCATGAGCATGGCCCGATTTGAATTTCGCTGGCTCGACCAGTTCTCGCTCGCCGTCGATCCAGCCCGTGCCCGGGCTTTCCATGACGAGACCTTGCCCGGAGCCGCTGCTCAGAAGGCGCACTTCTGCAGCATGTGCGGTCCGAAGTTCTGCCCGATGAAGTTGGCTCACGAGCTATTCAAGGACTGAAGAATTTGCCCGCAAGACTCGCGAAAACCATCGGGAGCCCGTTTGGAGCTCCCGATGATTCATGCGGTGCTGTTGATCAGCTCTCGCTTTTCTTGTCGGACTTGGCGCGACAGGGTTGAAGCTTGTTGAATTGCACGGGACTAGTGTCCATCCGGGTGCGCGAAAGCTCGTAGAGGATGCCGATCGGCGTGAAGTCGTCAAGGCGCTTTGTGATGTTGGCGCGGTGCGACTCGACCGTTCGCGTTGAGAGGAAAAGCTTTTCGGCGATTTCACCGTTCTTGAGACCTTGACAGACCAAGTCGAAAATCTGAGTCTCTCGCTTGGAGAACTGTCGAAGCAGATGGCGCACGCGCGTCTTGCGAACCTCAAGAAGCGAAGCTTCGCAGGCGGCGTGGATTTTGACGAGCAGGTCGTCAGGGTCGACGGGTTTTTCCATGAAGGAGACCGCGCCGCCCTCCATCGCTTCAACGGCGGTCCGGATGGTGCCGTGGCCGGAGAGGACGATGACCTTGATGGGACTGTCAAGCTCGCGAAGACGCTTGAGCACATCGATGCCGCTCATGCCGGGCATGGTCAGATCGACGACCAGGCAGCCGGGCTGGTCGGGTTCGACGAGGTTGAAGAAGTCTTCGCCGCAAGCGTAGGTGCGTGCGTCGATGCCGTGCGTTGCAAGGGCGAAGCGGATCGAGTAACGGACTTCGTCGTCATCGACGACCCAGACGGGAATCTGCGTCTGATTCTTCTCTTCGGAACTGTCAGTAATGGGCATATTTCAATTAATATCGCTTGAGTAGGCCTGCGGCGTACGTGTGCACGCGGAACGATCGAGGCCGCGAATATCAGTCAATGCTACCAAAAAAGGAGTTGCCTGAGTATCTTTTCCGGCGCCGCGGTGCCGTCTTGACGACGGCTCCGGGCGTGATCAAGACGGCTCGGGATGAAACGTCATGTTGACGGGCAAGCCGATGGTTGACAAGGATGAGGCGCCGCTATTTGGTGATGCGCCGCCTCCGGATGCGCCGGTTTCGGGCATGCCGCCCCGAAGGAATGTGGTTGAGGCGGCAGGGCGTCTGTCGAAGCTCGTCCATCTGGGTACGCTGGGATTTGGAAAGGCGGCCTGGCGGGGCAGCATCTACGCGCATTCGAGCGGCTCGCTTCGCATGAAGGGGCTCGATGGGCTGTCCGTGCTTGCAGGTACGCCGTGGCTGCGCTCAGTCTCGCTCGAGCGCGGATACCTCCATCCGTATTCGCTGGCCGAACTGGCTGTCTTTGCCAGTGCCGTACCGGCGGACTTTCGCTTCATCGTGCGGGCGCCAGCGCTCGTGACGAGCATTCTCGTACACGATCGCCGCGGGCGAGCCGGCGGTGTCAACAAGACGTTTCTCAACGTCGCAGCGGCTTCAGCCTTCGTGAACAGCTGTGTGGAGGGGCTCGGCGAGAAGCTCGGTGCGGTGTTCTTTGACTTTGGGCCTTATCCGTCTTCGCAGATGAAGGCGATTTCAGGCCGCCAAAAGGCGGTTGAGGACATCGGCGGGTTCGCTGAACGACTCACGCAAGCTTTGGACGCCCGGGACGGCTCGCCCGTGCTGGCTTTTGAAGTGAGGAATCCTACGCTTCTCACGCCGCGCCTCATGACGCATCTGAGAACCTACGGCATTCGACCAGTGATGGGGCTCAATGCAGGCATGCCGGGCCTGCAACGGCAAATGCGCGCACTTGCCGCCTGCGATGCGATCGATCCGCTTGATCCGAACTGGCGCTTGACCGGGCCTCTGATCGTACGCTGGCACTGCTCAGGACCGCTCTCTCCGGCTTTTGTGCGGGAGCCTGAAAGAAAAAGCGCAGGGGACCCCGTCACCCGTACGCTGATTGCATCGCTTGTCATGCGGGCCGTCAGAAGCGGCATGCCCGCCTACGTGTTGGCGGGAGACGACGCCGAGGGGGATGCACCTCGAACACTAATCGACATTCTGGCTTCGCTCGACGCCATGCGGGCCGCTGAACGGCGCATCTGAAGGGCTACCAGCGAGAGAGCGGCTGGCGTTCGTCGTTGCCCATGCCGATGTCCTGATAGTTGGGCGGCGTGTCGGGCGTGCCGACGAGCACGAAGCAGAGCAGACGTTCGCTGGTTGGGTCATAGAGACCGTCGGGAGCGGGAAAGTCCTTGGCGGAGACCGTCTTGGCGGCAAATCCTTGGGCGTGCAGAGCTGCCAAAAAGTTCATGAGCGAGGCGCCTGCGGTCATCAGGCGTTCGTCCGTATCGCGCTCCTGAGCATTCGAGGACAGACCGATGCCGACGAGCGCCATGCACATGGGGGCCTTTAGGGCCTTGCCCCTAGCCTTCTTGCGCATTTGTTCATCTGCATCTGATGGAAGAACGGATTCGAATAGGTCGGCAAGGCGTTCTCGGGAGGTGATCTCCACCCAACGCAGAGGGAGCGTCTCCTGATGGCAGGGCACGCGACAGGCGGCCGTTACGGCCAGACGCAGGGCTCCTACGTCGGGAGCGGGAATGACAAGATGCTTGGCGCCAAGAGAGCGGCGCGAAAGGATCATTTTGAAGAAGCTTTCATTCACGACGTTTATTTCCAACTTGGCCGGCAACGTGTGGCCGGATACATTTGAAATTATAAAGAGGAGAAGAGACGGGCAAACGCAACCGAGGAGAGGGCCTTGACGGGATGGGCAAGCGTTCTTCTAAAGCATCTTCAAGGAGGTTCTGCAAAGCTGTGCATGCCTGAAATGGACGGTGTAGGATTGAGGTCGTGAAACATTGCCGGCTGCAGGATCGAACGGTTGCCGAGTCTTTGGAGCAGTTGTGAATTTCCGTAGCGAATGCCGCTCCCGCCGCCTGAGTGCGCTCAGACGTTCCGGGCATGCCCGCTATGGAGGAAATGAACATTCAGGAGTGCACTGCATGCGCAGCCTTTGGGACATCTCCCCTTCCGTAAGCACGCGCGCGCCCGTCTTCCCGAGCGACACGCCGTTTCAGGTTCTCTGGAACGAGCGTATCAATGACGGCGGCGTAGCGAATATCTCAACGATTCACATGTCGCCGCATGTGGGGGCGCACGTTGATGCGCCCATGCATCTCGACAGCGGTGCGGTAGACGTCGCCTCGCTGAGGCTCGAGCGATTCATCGGGCGATGCCGCGTCGTTGATCTCAGCGGCGCGGAGACGAAGGAGCCGGTCGGTCGGGAGGAGCTCGCAAACGCCTGCTTCCACGAACGGGTGCTCATCAAAACCCGCAGGGTGGCGCCGGAACACTGGACGGAAGATTTCAGATCCGTTTCGCCCGCCGCGGTCCGCATGCTGCTCGAGTCCGGTGTCATGCTCATTGGTCTGGACACGCCGAGTATCGACCCGGCCGACAGCACGCTCCTTTTGTCGCATCGCGTTGCGCTTCAGGGCGGAATTTCCATCATTGAAAATCTTGATCTGAGCCAAGTGGAGGCGGGCGAATACGAGCTGATTGCCCTTCCGCTGAAACTCGAGGGCGTCGAGGCAAGTCCGGTGCGCGCCGTGTTGCGCGCCGTTGCGCATCGATGAAAAGGAGTCGACATGAGCGGAAAAATTTTCGAACAGCCTCTGCGCATTCGCTGGAATCATTGTGATCCGGCGGGTATTGTCTATCATCCCCAATACTTCGTGATGCTCAACAATGCCATGGAGGACTTTTTCCGAGAATGCGTGGGCCTGAGCTATGAGGCGAGCCTGGTCGAGGGGTACGGTTTTCCCATTGCGGGTATTCGATGCGATTTTTGTGCGCCGAGTCGATGCGGGGATGATTGCGTGCTGCGCATGTGGATTGAGTACATAGGCACGACGTCCGTGCGTTTTGCCATGACAATCCATGCCGGCGACGAGTGCCGTCTGGCCTGCATCGAAACGGCGGTCTGCGCCGCCCGCGAAGGCGATGCCGTTGTTAAGCGTGCCATTCCGCCTGAGATGAGAAGGCGGCTAGAGACGTACCTTAAGACGCCGGAAACGCCGGATTTGCCTTTGAGGGCATGACGGGTTGCGGGAGTTCCTGCAAAACCGCATTCTCCGTCCACAGGAGTCTGAGAATGCGCTCCCGAGCGTCATTGGCGTCCGTGGTGCAGAAGATGCGCTCGGGCGCCTTTTTTGTGTCGTTGAGAAGGCCGCCGGCATCAAGACGGCGCTTGAGCTGTCGCGCGACGGCAGGGGCGGGGTCGATGAGTCTGACGTCGGGGCCGGCTGTCAGACGGATGGCGTCGGCAAGGAACGGATAGTGCGTGCAGCCAAGAACGAGCGTATCGGCGCCAGCGGTGACGAGCGGTTGCACGTAGGTCTTGAGGAGTGCCATTGTGCGTGGGGTCTGGAATTCTCCCGCCTCCACGCAGTCCATCAGGCCCGGACACGGACAGTCCAGAATCCGGATGCCTTTGGGGACGACGGCCTTGAGATGACTGTACTTCAGGCTGGCCAGCGTTTTCGTCGTGGCCATGACGCCGATCACGCCGGTGCGAGTCGTGCGGGCTCCCGGCAACACGGCGGGGTCGATGCCGACGACGGGCATGGAGAGCTCTGATCTGAGTAGCTCTGCGCAAACGGCGGTGGCCGTGTTGCAGGCGATGACGATCGCCTTGACGTCCCTTTTGAGAAGGTGAGAGACGAGAGCGTGCGTTCGTTCGAGGATAAAGTCGTCCGTGCGGTCGCCCCAAGGTGCGAAACCGCAGTCGGCCGTGTAGATTAGATTTTCCTGAGGAAGCAGCTCGGCAACGGCGCGGGCGACGGAGAGGCCTCCGAAACCCGAGTCGAGAATGCCAACGGGACGTCCGTCCGTCATGATGCGGACTTCCTGACGGTCTTTCGCCGCGGAAGTTTGAGCTCGCCGCAGAGAATGCCGCCGACGATCAGTGCGCCCCCGAGGACCCCGGCTGTGCCCAAGCTTTCCCCGGCGAACCAGCCGATGATGGCGGCGAAGACGCTTTCCATGGCGAAGATGACGGCGGCACGGCCGGCCGGCACGTAGCGTTGAGCCCATGAAAGCAGCACCTGCACAAAGGCAACGATGATGGCCAGCCAGAGAACCGCTCCCATCACCGTCGCGTTGAAGGTTGTTTCCTTGAGAGGCAGGCCCGCTACTTCTGCAATTCCGAGCCCGACCGCGGCAAAGAGGGCTGTGAAAAAGAGCTGTGTAAAGGCGAGCTGTCTGGCCTGGGTTCCGGGTGCCACGCGCCCCACCACCATGATTTCCACGGCCGAGAGGAAGGCCGAGAGAATCGTGACCCACTCGCCCCAGTTGTTCGAGAAGCTCAGCGTGAATGGATTGGCCAGAAGTATGAGGCCGGCAAATGCCATCAGAACACCTAGTACGGCGTTCTTGGCGGGAGGCTTGCCGAAGACCACCCAGACGAGAAGTGGGGTAATGGGGACGTATAGTGCGGTGAGAAATCCGGATTCCGAACTCTGCAGCGTCATCAGTCCGGCGGCATTCGTCGTGTAGCCGAGATAGATGAGAAAGGCGCAGGCTGCGCCCGCTTTCCATGTGCGCGCAGGAATGTTCGAAATGCACCCCTTTAGCATGAGGAGAACAAAGAAGGCGCCCGCGGCGAATCTGAGCATCACGAGTGTGAGCGGGTTCGTGTACTCGAGCGCCGAGCCGACGGTGATGAAGGAGCTGCCCCAAAAAAAAGTGGCGAGAAGAAGCGCCAGCACGGGCAGCATCGGCTGATGATGGGTTTCCAATGTCGACTTGTGCATGTTTCAGAAAAAAAGCCGCCGTTGCCGGCGGCCGTGGTTCGAACTGCGGGCGGCGTGTTTCAGCCTGCGAACTTTTCCCAATCGCTTTCTACGACCCCGATGGTCACCGTGCCGTCGGGAAAAACGACCACGGGACGCTTGATGATGTTGGGCATCTCGAGCATCAGAGCGCGCATGCCTTCTGAATTGTCTCGGATCGCTTCTCGCCGGGCTTCGTCAAGCTTGCGCCAGAGCAGCCCCTTTCGGTTGAGAAGCGCGTCGCAGGAGGTCTTTGAAATCCACGTGTCTAAAAGCTGGGGTTCGAGGCCTTCCTTCTTGAAATTGTGGAATTCGACATCAAGGCCGCGGGCGGCGAACCAGTCTAGCCCCTTTTTGACGGAGCCGCAGTTGGGTATGCCGTAAAGCTTGATCATTCATTTTCTCCTTAGGCGGCTGCGCGGTTGAGACGGTCGTTGATTGCTGCCCAGTCGGAACTCTGAGGAGGCATCTCAATCAGGATGCGTTCGGCGCCGGCGCGGTCGAGCCTGTGCAGGTTTTCGTAGAGATCGCGCCCATAGCCGTGAAGGTCGTCGGGAGCCACGATCGCGAGGGCGGGCTCAGCGCTGAGATGCTCAAGGACTGCCTTCGATGCCATGACCGCAACCGGAACGTCGCTCATTTCGGCAAGGCGAGCGGGAAGCGCATCGGCCGCTACGAGTTCGAGCTTCGTGCGCGGGGCGTAGTGGCTCTTGAGCCGGCCGGAGGCTCGTGGTGCGTCCTTGCCTGCGTCGGGCACCGCGAAGCCCAGCGTCTCCTCGAGCATTTCACGCGTGATGACGCCATGGCGCAGGAGCGTGGGGCGATCCTTCGAGAGGTTGATCATCGTGGATTCAATTCCGAACTCGCAATTGCCGCCGTCAAGAATCATGTCGAGCTTGCCTTCGGGCTTGACGCCGAGGTCCTCGGCGACGTGAACGGCGCACGACGGACTGATGCGCCCGAACGTGTTTGCCGATGGGGCCGTAAGACCGCGCCAAGTAGGGCCCGAGAAGGCGGAGATGAGCGCATGCGCCCACGGGTGAGACGGACAACGCAGGGCTACCGTGTCCTGTCCCCCTGTCACCCAGAGGCCGCAGCGGGTCTTTTTTTTGAGCACGAGCGTGAGCGGCCCGGGCCAGTATTTTTTGGCCAGAAGCCACGCTTCTGGCGGAACGTCCTCGGCCCAGTGAGGGATGGCGTCAATGCCTGCGATGTGGACGATCAGCGGGTGGTCGGCCGGGCGCCCCTT
>CABUOH010000027.1 GCA_902493085.1 uncultured Sutterella sp.
CTGGTGCGCGCAGGCGGCGGGCTTTGCGCAGTCGGTCTCCGACATGGCGGCAGCGGGCCTCATCACCGAGCGCGAGATGCATACGCTCGTCGCCTGCGAGCGCCATCTTGAAGCCCTTCGCATTACGCTCCACCTTCTGACGCACCGCGCAGAAAACCGTCTGCTCTTTGACGTGCAGGAGGCGCTCGCCCGAGCCATGGGCTACAGCGCCACGGCGCAGCTCAGGCCTTCCGAAGCGCTGATGAAGCGCTACTACCTCAACGCCAAGGCCGTCGTGCAGATGTCTGTGATTCAGCTTCAGGCCATCGCCGACCGGCTCTTCGGCAGCTGCGGCGACGCGCCCGCCCTGCGCCTCGAAGCCGCCTTCGTCGCGCGCGGCGACGAGATGGATCTCGCGCACGACGACGTCTTCAAGACCGATCCCAATGCGATGCTGAGGCTCTTCTACGTCTATCATTCGCACCCCGAGCTCACACGCCTCTCGACGCGGCTCCTTCGCGCCCTCTGGCACGCCGCCCCGACGATCGACGACGCCTTCAGGCACGATCCGATCAATCAGGCGACCTTCCTCGACATTCTGCGCACGCCCAAGGGCACCTACCACTCGCTCAAGCTCATGAACATGTGGGGCGTGCTCGGCCGCTTCCTGCCTCCCTTCCGGCACATCGTGGGGCAGATGCAGCACGACCTCTATCACATCTTCACCGTGGATCAGCACACGCTGCGCACGGTGCGCAACATCAGGCGCTTCGCACGAAGCGAATTCGCCCACGAATATCCCCTCTGCTCCCAGATCATGGGCGAGATTCCCGACAACTGGCGACTGGCGCTCGCGGGCCTCTACCACGACATCGGCAAGGGACTCGGAGGCCACCACGAAGTCGTCGGCGCGGAAAAGGTCACGGCCTTCTGCCGCGCCTTCGGGCTCGACGACGCCACCACCGACTTCGTCGCCTTTCTCGTGAGGGAGCATCTGACGATGAGCCTCACGGCCCAAAAGCGCGACATCTCCGACCCCGAGGTCGTCCGGCGCTTTGCCGACGTCGTCAAGACGAAGACGAGACTCGGCGCCCTCTACCTTCTCACGGTTGCGGACATCCGCGCAACGAGCCCCAAGGTATGGTCGCCCTGGAAGGCGCAGCTTCTCGAGACGCTCTACCGCTCGACGCTCGCCATGCTGCAGGGCGAGGAGACGGCCGTCTCGACCGAGCACACGCTCGCGCAGCGCAAGACGCGGGCGCTTGAAATCCTGGGCGACTCGGTTTCCGACGCCGACCGCGAAGCCTTCTGGCGCGAACTCAACGTCGTCTACTTCATGCGGCATACGCCCGAGGAAATCGCGTGGCACACGGCTTCGCTCGCGGCGCGCATGCACACCCCCGAGCCCGTCGTCGAGGTGCGGCGCAGCGAGCGCATGGGCGGCATTCTCGTCCTTCTCTACCTGCCCGACCGCAAGGACCTCTTCCTGAGGGCCGTCGCGGCGCTCGGCAAGTGCAGTCTCTCGGTCGTCGACGCGCGCGTGCACACGACCCGCCACGGCTGGGCGCTCGACACCTTCCTCGTCACCGACCGTTATGAACGCGGGGACGAAGAGGCGCTCTCCGCTCGCATAACGCGGGAAATGATGAAGCTTCTCACGGGCGACGGTCCGCTTCCGCCCGCCCCGAAGGGCAAGCTCTCAAGACGCTCGCGGCACTTTCCCACCCGCACCGTCGTGACGACGCTTCCCGATGAGAGCGGCCGGGCTTGGATTCTCAACATCATCTGCACGGACCGCCCCGGCCTCCTCTACAGCATCTCCGAAGTACTCGCCCGCTACCGCATCAACCTGCAGACCGCGCGCATCGCCACGCTCGGCGAACGGGCCGAGGACGTCTTTCTCATCGACGGCCCCGCGCTCGCGGACGACGAGACGCTTCTCGAAATCGAAGCCCGACTCGTTGAGGCGGCTGCTCCGCCGAAATAAGGCTCGGAGCTCAAAACACAAAATCCGCCGAAACTCACGTTCAGGCGGATTTTGCGTTGAGAGCGGCCCTCAATGAAGCGAATTGTAGAAGTCGCTGTAACCCTGCAGAAGCTTCGTCAGGCCACTCGTGCCGTAGCGGCACACCAAATTCTCCTCCTGCGAAAACAGGCTCGTGCCAAGCCCGATCTTCGAGGTGCTCGTCGCGCCGTCCTTGAGCGTCGAGGCAAACTCAATGCCCATGGCATGAAGGATGGTGGGCGCCATGTCCATCGGCGCAAAGCCGCAGTCCCGAACGGCAGGATTCGTCCTTTGCGAATTCAGAACGGCAGCAAAGATTTCACGATTCGGTGCCTTTTGCGTGAAATTCGTGAAGTCATTGGCGAAGTCCTGCCACGGATGGTCACCCACGACGACGATCACCGTCTCGTCGTACCAAGCCTGAGTCTTTGCCCAGCTCAGAAAACCGGCGAGCAGCTTCGACGTGAATCGGAAGGCGTCCTTGGCGTTGTGATGCCGCCTTTCTTCGGGCGGCGCCCATCCCGTCGGGAAGTGAGTGTCTACGGTTTCGAAACCCAGCGCAAACGGCCGGTCCTTCTCAAGGTTCTTCTCAATGTAGGCCTTGAAGCGCTCCATCAGAAAGCGGTCGTTGAAGTCCCAGAAGCCGCGTCGCCCGTCATTGAGTTCAAAGCCTTGAGCGAGCCAGTCTTCCTTGAAGAAGGTTTCAGTCACGCCGTGAACCTTCAGGAAGTCGCCCTTGTGAGTGAAGTTCCTCGAGGTGCCGCTGAAGAAGGCCGTCTGATAGCCGGCCTGCTGAAGCAGATTGAAGATGCCCGGCGACTTTTTCAGCATGACGCCGAACGCGTTGGTGTTCGCATCGTTGTGAATGTCGACCGGCAAATGCGTGAGCGGCATCCCGAGCGTCTGCGCGGATATGCCGTCGAGCGTGAAGTAGCCGCCCGGCGTCTTTCGATACCCGCGAAGACGCAGGCCGCCTTCTGTAGCCTCCATGAGTTCCGGAATCAGGTTTTCGCCGTACGCCGCCTTGTCCGCATACCCGTACTCGAGCGACTCCGAGAAGATCAAGATCAAATTTTTAGGCCGGCCGGTCGTGAAACGGGCACTCTGCGGACTCAAGCGCGCATAGTGATCCTCAACGAACGGCGTGTCGGCCTGTGCGAGATAGTCCACCACCTTGAGCCTGCGGTTGACGCTTTTGCCCGTCGCCAAAATCACGGCCAGAAGGATCACGCACAGCAGAATGATCGGCTTTTCGTCGATCGCCCGCCTGATCGCGAGAAGCTTCGTCCAGCACCACCTCAAGGCGCAGAGGACCATGGCCCAAAGCCTCACCAGCCAAGCGAGGAGCGGATCGGCGGACGCCCTGAGCGTGGCCTTTGTGAGCACGCTGTGCGCCGCGCCGAAAATCAGAATGACCGCAAGCACCGCCAGCAGCACGTACGGGATGGCTCGAATCCCGTACGCAACCATGATGGCCGGATCGCAGGCTTCGGAGGTTCTGACATTGAAGATCATCGACTCGATGCTGACCGAACCGAAGGTCTTGCGCACATAGGTCGAGGCAATGTAGAGCGTCGTCGAAAGCGAGGCAATCGCCGCAAGCAGATAGATGCAGAACTTGAGCAGTTTGGGAGGAAGCTTCATGACAACGGCGCTGCAGCTCCTGCGAAAAGCGGAAGGCTCCGGCCCCGCCCAGGGAGTGCAACATTATTGGTTAAAAAAAAAACGGCCATTTTATCCCCAAAGTTTCACCCACACCACCCGCTCCACACACTTTTTTGAGATTTCGCAAATTTGACCTCTCCCGCAAAGACAGTCGGCTCAAGCCGTCCCTGCGCCCGCCTCGGACGAACGTCCTCAACCCGCCATCCATCAAATACAATTTACTCGGCACCGCTAAGGGAAAAGGACATGCAATTCTATGGACAGGCTCACGAAGTGGAGGCGCTGAACCTTGAGCTGAGGCTCTCCGAACGGTACTCTCGACTTGCAGTCATCACGGGCCGGAGAGGCTCGGGCAAGACCGCGCTGGTTCTCAAAACCGTCGCAGGCTGCGGCCGCCCGACGCTCTATTTCCTCTGCCGTCGGCAATATGCGCAGGAAGAGCTTGCCCGGCTTTGGATGAGCGAGATTCGAACAACCTTCGGGCTTCGAGAAGACGACGGCCCTCGACGTCTGACGCTCGCGAACGTCATCAAGTTCGTCATGACGCTTTCCCGAGAATGTCCCGCCATCATGATTCTCGAAGACTGTCAGGAATTGGACCATGTCGCGCCCACCTTCTGGGGCGATCTGCAGGGCGTCTGGGATTTGGGCAAAGACGATTCGAGGCTTTTACTCGTCATGATCGGCTCGCCCGTAGCCGCGATTCATGCCATTTTCGCCGACGCCGGCGAACCGCTCTTCGGACGTCTGGACCTGTTGATGACCGTGCGTCCGTTCTCGCCTGTGGTTCTGAGGGAAGTTTTCCTGGACTCCAATCCCAAGGGAACGCCCGATGATCTGCTGACGCTTTACGCCGTCACGGGCGGCACGGCGCGCCATGTCTCACATTTGGCGCAAAACGCGCCCTTGACGCGCACGGGCATCGTCAACCACATCTTTTCAGAGGACGGCGACTTCCTGCGCGCCGAAGGCGACGCGCTGCTCGCCCGGGACTTCCGCACTCAGTCACCAACGTGCGAACGCATTTTGAGAGCATTGGCCCGCGGCACGGCAACACGGACCGACATCGTCGATCAGCTGCAGGGCGCAGACATCGCTACCGACATGGACCGTCTGGAAAAGCGCTTCAGACTCGTTCGCAAAGTTGAACCTCTCTTTTCCCGGCATCCCGGCGTCATTCGCCATGAGATCACCGACCCGTACTTCAGGTTTTGGTTTCGCTTCATCGAACCCGCGCAATACCAATCGCTTGCCGAACGCGGCAACTGGGAGGCGCTCCGGTCGATCTGCATGAACGCTCTTGACCAATACACGGAGAGAACGCTCAAAGATTGGTACCGCAATCTGTTTGGCGGCAATCCGCATTGGACGCAGACCGGCCGCTGGTGGGACCGAAAGGGCGCCAACGAGATCGACTTGATTGCGATGAATGAATTGACGAATGCGTTCATGATTTTCGAAATCAAGCGAAACGCCGACAAAATCAAGCATGATGTACTGGCGCTCAAGGCCAAGGCTTTTCTGGAAGCGTGCCGGCCGGCGCTCAAGAAATATCCGGAGCCTCTGATCCGCGGTCTGTCTCTCGATACGCTGCTCCACGATCCCGCCGAACTCTGAGGAAAAATCTCAATGAGGACGGGAGGCCGGCCGCGCAGGCTCGCCTCCCGTCCATTTTCGGCCGGAAACTTTTCCGGCTCACTGACCGTTGGGCTGCAAAACGGGTGCCTCCGGGCGAATGACGGGCGCGTCTGCCTCATTCGCTCGAAGCTTGAAGGGCACGAGACGGAAAATGCGCGTCTTGCCGGCAACCCAGCGCGCGAGAAGCGCGAAGAGAAAGACCTCCGCCATGAAGCCGAAGAAGGCGACGTAGGCGAACCAGACGTTCTGCGCTTCGTTGACGATCGGAATGATGAGCCAGCGCAGGTCGCCGTGAACGATGTAGACGAACATCGAAAGGCCGCCCGTCCAGACGAGGAACTTCGAGGCGGAGAGCTTCTCGCGAAAAACGCCGTAGAGGAGGAAAAGGGCCGTCACCACCGAGAGGAAGCTCAGATGGAAGAATTCGGGATCGACGAAGGTGAGCGGCAGCACCGCGGCGAGTCCGAAGACCGCCGTTGCCGGAATGCGCCGGCCTGCGGCCAGCCACGCGCCGAGCAAAAAGAGCGGCAGCTGCCCGAGAGGCGTCGCGTAAACTAGGACGCCCGCATCGAGAAGCGGCTGATAGAACGCATAGGCGCCCGTCATCGCGAGAGCCGCGACGCCGCCGGCAAGCCATGCGCTTCCCGTGGCCAGTCGGTAGACGAGCGGGAAGAGCAGATAGCACTGCACGATGAGCGCCATGAACCACCAGACGGTCACGAAGTAGCCAAAGTCGCCGGGGCGAAGGTTTTCGGTGAAGGTGAGAAAGACGAGGTACTTTCTGAAGAATTCGGCGTCGGGCAGGCTGCCGTAGGCGAGCAGCTTGTAAAAGATGAGCACGGCGACGCCCACGACCGTCAGCAGCACGATCTTGGCTATCTGATTGCCCGCCATGCGCCAGAGGTTCGCCGTCGAGATGCCGCCCTGCTTCGCGGCGATGCCGAGCGCCTTCTTCATGAGGCCGTAGCCCGAGAGCACAATGAAGACGTGCACGCCGTAGTGCCCGAAGAAGGAGACGAGCGGGTGGAAGGCGTCAAAGGGATTGGCGGCGATCTGTTCGACCATGTTGCGGAAGGTCGCCTCGCCGAAGGCCATCTCGTTTTCGCCCGGAAAAGGCTTGACCTGATGGAAGAAGTTGTGCGCGGCAATAAGGAGAATGGCCAGCGCCTTGAGAACGGCGGAGTCGTTTCGGGTAAGCTCCGCGCCGCCGAAGACGGATCGCTCGTAGAGATGAGTGAGCCTTTGCATGTCGCGTGTCCGGTGTGGGCCGGCGCAAGGCCGGTCGTTGACGGGCCGGAGCCCTGCTCCGGTCGGACGGACGACGATTCCGGCAAGAGGACGCCGCTTAACAACGCCGATTAACACCGCCAATTGACAACGCCGATTAAGGACGTCGCGCGACCCGTGTCATGAAGGGAACATCCGCTCGCCGCAGTCTTCGCCCGATGTCCCATTATGTCTGCGGACCGCAGCAGACCCGCACCGCTTTTTGACCCTGCATCGGACTTTGCGTTTGGCAACATCCTCCAAACATTTGTTTACGACACTCGGAGGCAATCCTTTGTCCCGCAGTCAAAGCGGGCCGAACGGCATGCAACCTCTCCGGCATGAAAAAAGAGGAGAAGGCATCAGGCACCCTCTCCTCCTGCGGCATATTGCATCGTGCGGCTAACCGCGGCCGTCCTCAGGACTGCGGATCCTGGGGCGTTCCGGACGTCTGGCCCGGCTTCTTTCTCTGGCGATGGTGACGGGCCCGGCGCGTCGTGACGCCGACGTTTTCGACATTCATCTTCGGCATGTCCTCGATGCCTTCGCCGCCGAGTGCCCGAATCTGCTCGCTCAACTTTGCGATGACGGCATTCTGATCATGCGTGACACGGACAAGCTCCTTGATGGCGACGGAGTACGGGTCGTCGCTCTTTTCAACGGCGTAGGCCTCGAAGCGCTTGGCTTCGTCGGGCTTGTGCTCGCCCGCCTGGCGGCCCGGCACGCCCACGATGGTGGCGCCTGCGGGGACGGGCTTGACGACGACGGCGTTGGAGCCGATGCGCGCGCCTTCGCCCACGGTGAAGGCGCCGAGCACCTTTGCGCCGGCGCCGACGATCACGTTGGGCTCAAGCGTCGGGTGGCGCTTCGTGCCTTCGGCAAGGCTCGTGCCGCCGAGCGTCACGCCATGGTAGAGCGTGCAGTCGTCGCCCACCTCGGCGGTCTCGCCGATCACGACGCCCATGCCGTGGTCGATGAAGACGCGGCGGCCGATGCGCGCCCCGGGATGAATCTCAATGCCGGTGAGAAAGCGCCCGGCGTGCGAAACGACGCGGGCGAGCGACTTCCAGTCCTGAATCCAGCACCAGTGCGACAAGCGGTGGATCATCACGGCGTGAAAGCCAGGATAGGCAAGGATGACCTCCCAGCGGGAATGTGCCGCAGGGTCCTTCTGCATGATGGTCGCAATGAGTTCGCGTGCGTACTGAAGCATGGATGTGTCTCGGTGGAACAAGGCCCTTTTGCCGGGCCGAAAAGTCTATTGTGTCAGAAAGCGGAATGATCCGCAGGGGAAGCCTTTGCGAAGAGACGGCTCAGGCTCCCTTCTTGGTTCCCATGCGCTCGCGCTTGGGCCGGATGATCGCCGCACAGATGCCGCGAAGCAGATCGATTTCGGTCTGCGTGAGGCCGCTTCGGCCGAAAAGCCGCCGCGTGATCGGCATCAGGTTCTTGGGGTTGGCCGGATCGTGCACGCCGCAGGCGGTCATGGCATTCTCCCAATGGCGGTAGAACCCTTCGACGGCCTCGACGCTCGCGGGCTCTTCGCGCTCGAATCGCGACTGCCAGTCATAGAGCTCGCCCTCATGGCCTTCGGCCGCCATGAGCGCCATGTGCATCTCATAGGCCGTGATCTGAACGGCCTGCGCCAGATTGAGGCTCGGACTCGCCGGATCGGCCGCGATGGCGGCGCAGCCCTGGCAGAGCATGACCTCTTCGTTCGTCAGGCCGCTTCGTTCGGTCCCGAAGACGAAGGCGACGTCGCCCTTCATCTCGTCGAGCCATGCGACGGAGCGCTCGGCGGCGGGCCGCAGCGGACTCATCGGCGGCCCGAACTCGCGGTCGTACCCCGTCAGCGCCCAGGCAAAGGTCACGCCCTCGAGCGCCTCGGCGAGCGTGGCGTGCGTGCGCGAGGCCTCAAGCACGTCGACGGAGCTCGTCGCATAGGCGACGGCCTCTTCGTGGGTTCGATAGTCCGCCTCGCGCGGCGCGACGACGCGAAGATCTCGAAAGCCCATGGTCTTGACGGCGCGGGCGGCGGAGCCGATGTTGCCCGGATGCGCAGGCTCGCAGAGCACGAAGCGAACGCGGGAGGCAAGCTGAGGAATGTCCATGTCAATGAATCCGAAAGCGTCTGCGGCGCAAGACGAATGCGGGCCGCAGGTTGTCGCGGCGAAGCTTGTGGAGGCTTCCGCCGCTGGGAATCCGCCCATTCTACCGAAATTTTTCCGCCGCCCCCGTGCGGCGCAGGGCCGCGCGAGCGCCGTCGACCGAACACCGGGGCCGCTTTGCGCTTTCAACAGCCTCTGCGATCGGCTAAAATAATTGTTTGCGCCGGCCCGGGTCGAGCCCTCTGCTCCCCGACTGCGCGCCGCAACGTTTTACCTCCCATATTGTTATCCCGTATGAAATCGCCTTATATCGCCGTCGCCGTCAAGGCCGCCCGTCGCGCCGCTTCGGAAATCTCCCGCGCCGCCGCGAGCCTCGACACCCTCGAAATTGAAAGCAAGTCCGTCAACGATTTCGTGACCGCCGCCGACCGCGCCGCCGAAGCCGCCATCGTCGACTGCCTGCAGCACGCCTATCCGGATCATGCCATCCTCACGGAGGAAGCAGGCCGCATCGGTGCCGCCAAGAGCGACTACCTCTGGATCGTCGATCCACTCGACGGCACGCTCAACTTCATGCACGGCATTCCGCAGTACGCCGTTTCCATTGCGCTCGCCTATCGCGGCGAAGTGGTCGCCGGCGTCATCTACGACGTGGCGAAGAACGAGCTCTTCACGGCCGCCAAGGGCGAAGGCGCCTTCCTCGACAACCGCCGCATCCGCGTCTCCGATCGCAAGGACATGAACCGCGCCGTGATCGGCACGGGCTTCCCGTTCCGCCGCACGGACGACTTCAAGGGCTACATGATGAGCTTCATGCGCGTTGCCGAACGCACCGCCGGCATCCGCCGTCCGGGCTCCGCCGCGCTTGACCTCGCCTGGGTGGCCGCCGGCCGCTACGACGGCTTCTGGGAGTCCGGTCTCAGCAAGTGGGACATCGCCGCAGGCGGCCTGATGGTCCTCGAAGCGGGCGGTCTCATCACCGACCTCTCGGGCGGCGAAGACTGGCTCGAACAGGGCCGCGTCTGTGCGGCCACGCCGCGCATCTTCGCACAGCTCCTGCCGCTCGTGGGCAAGCTGCCCGCCGCCGGCGAACAGAAGGCCTAAATCCGCTTCCGCCTTTTTGAGCCCGACGGGCCGGATCGATTCGTCGTCCGGCCCTTTTTCATCCTTTCATCCGTTCACCATCAGGGTTCGCCCACGCGCGCCCTTCCT
>CABUOH010000028.1 GCA_902493085.1 uncultured Sutterella sp.
GGCAACTATTCACTCCTTATCATTGCGGTTTCGGGACTTTTCGTAGGCTTCGTTCTTGGTCTTCAGGGCTACTACGTGCTCGTCACCTACGGCAGCGAACAGGCACTTGGCACCATGGTTGCGCTGGCTCTTGTTCGGGAACTTGGCCCCGCCGTGACGGCGCTGCTTTTTGCGGGCCGGGCCGGAACGGCGCTCACTGCGGAAATCGGGCTCATGCGTGCGGGCGAACAGCTTGCCGCCATGGAGATGATGGGCGTCGATCCGGTTCGCCGCGTCCTGGCTCCCCGCTTCATCGGGGCTTTCATTGCGATGCCGGTGCTTGCCACGATTTTCTCCGCCGTGGGCATTCTCGGTGCCTGGTTCGTGGGCGTTGAGATGATCGGAACGGACGGCGGTGCGTTCTGGAGCCAGATGCAGAGTGCGGTCGACGTTTGGCACGACATCGGCAACGGCTTTGTCAAAAGCGTGGTCTTCGGCATTGCCGTCGCGCTGGTTGCGCTTTTCAACGGGTATGTCGCCCGTCCGACGCCCGAAGGCGTCTCAAGGGCCACGACGAGCACCGTGGTGGTGGCATCGCTTCTCGTGCTCGGTCTGGACTTCATCATGACGGCGTGGATGTTTACGACCGTATAACCGGATGGGAATAATAGAAATGGACAAGAATCGCACACTCGAGTTTTATGTCGGGATCTTCGTGATTCTCGGCTTTGTCGCCATGCTCTTCATGGCGTTGCAGGCTGCGAATCTGGGTAGCTTTGCCGGCAGCGGCAAGACGATCAGCGTAACGGCTGCCTTTGACAACATCGGCGGCCTCAAGGCACGCGCTGCGGTGAAGTCCGCAGGCGTCGTCGTGGGGCGCGTGCAGTCCGTCGTCTTTGATCCCGAATCCTTCCAGGCGAAGGTTACGATGGAGCTCGACGCCGCCTATCCTTTTCCGGCTGATTCCTCGGCCAAGATCCTCACTTCTGGACTTCTCGGCGAGCAGTACGTCGGTCTTGAGGCTGGTGCCGACGAAGAAAATCTGAAGAACGGTGATGAAATCCGCCGCACTCAAAGTGCGGTTGTTCTGGAAACCCTGATCAGCCAGTTCCTCTACAGCACGGCGGAAAAGACCGGCAAGGAATGAAGCAAGGGGTCACAAAAATGCACAACAAGAAAGTCCTCATTCTCACGCTTTGTGCCTTATCGTTTGGGTTGTCGGGGTGCGCGAACGTGCCGCCCGATGCGGGGCAGCATCCTGATGATCCGTACGAAGGCTTTAACCGCAACATGCATGCATTCAACGTGATGCTCGACGACGCGGCTCTCAAGCCCGTTACGAAGGGCTACCGCTGGGTGATGCCCCAGTTCGCTCAGGACGGGGTCTCGAATGCGATCGACAACCTTGGAGAGGTGAACAACACGCTCAACAACGTGCTTCAGGGCAAGGTGGACCGGGGCATTACGTCCGCGTTCCGCTTTCTGCTCAATTCCACGGTCGGCGTATTCGGGCTCCTGGATGTGGCCAGCTGGGTCGGGATGGAGCGTGCTCCGGAAGATTTCGGTCAGACGCTTGGCGTTTGGGGCGTGCCGGAGGGGCCTTATCTTGAGCTTCCGCTTCTCGGCCCATCCGGAGCGCGCGACATCTTCAAGTGGCCGGTCCAGACTGCCACCAATCCCATCACCTATGTGACATGGGACGAGTGGGGTTGGAGTGCGGCGTACGCGGCGGTCGATGCGGTTGATGCCCGCTCGCGCATGATGGATGCGGGTCTCGACGATATGCGCGCCAACGTGGTCGACGAATATGTGGCGGTGCGCGATGCTTATCGCCAGTCGCGCCGCATGGCTGTCGCGGATGGTCAAATTGACGAGGATGCTCAGCTCAACAGTCTGACGCCTTTGAGCTTTGACGACGAAGAGGAAGATGCCGGCAAGCCGGCGGAAACGGACAAGGAGAAATAAACATGCAAAGACGTACTGTGGTTTGGGGCGCCGCCTGCAGTCTTGCGCTGGCCGCGATGCCGGTCTTCGCGGCCGAAGCAGTCGATCCCTTTGAATGGATAGTCTCTCTTAACAACAGCATTCTTGACGAGATCCGTGCGGATCCCAAGCTGCATGCCGGGGATCAGGCGGCGCTTCAGGCGCTCGTGGATCGGCGTGTCATGGCGTCTGCGGATTTTGCGATGATGACACGCATGACGATCGGTCCGAAGTGGCGAAAGGCAACGAAGGAGGAGCGTCAGCGCTTGATGGACGGTTTTGAAAAGCTGCTCATCCGCGTCTATTCCGGCGCCCTCAAGACTGTGACGGATCACAAGTGCGAACTCAGACCGACCCGCAACCGGACGGTCAAGGACGAAATGGTCATCCGCACGCTTCTCAAGTCGACGGGTAATCCGGACATCGGGCTCGATTTTCGCATCTATCGCAACAAGGCGGGCGACTGGAAGATCGTGGACGTCAACGTCGAAGGCATTTGGATGGTCGAGAACTATCGCTCTCAGTTTGCTTCCACGCTCAATGCCGAAGGCGTGCCCGGACTGATCAAGCTGCTTGAGGAGAAGGCGGACGGTCTTGTGGACGCCAATGCCCGACAGGTGAAGTAAGCCATGAAGTTTGAAAGAGAGAGCATTACGTTCCGCGAGGCCAAGAAGGCCAAGGACGACATTGAAGTTGCCGTGCGAAACGGGGACTTCGTGCTCGATTTTGAGGGAGTGAGGCACATTGACAGCACAGTGCTCGCGCTCTCTCTTTACACGTTGCGCAAAGCGAAGAAGGCGGGACGGACGCTTCGGATCCAAGGGGCGCCGGAGGGCTTTGCGGATCTGATCAAGCTCTATGGGCTCGAGACGCTTCTCATGCCGGTGCTTGAGACGGCGTAGCTGCGGGCAACGGGACGAGTGAACGGCGTAGACGATAACGGCGCGGATGACAATTCGCGCCGTTATGCTATTGAGGGTTGAGCGGCGGCGCGGTCTTGTTGAAAGGCCGCGCGTCCGTCCGTCGATACGTACGCCTCCTAAACACCATTTTTCACAATTTCGAAGAACAGTCGGTCCAGAAAAAAAGAAAGGGCACCAGCCGGAAGGCGGTGCCCTTTCACTTTATTTAACAACCTCGGGTAGCGGCTGCTCCTCGTAATTCCACGGCAGCCAGGGGGTGGCGTCGAAATCCTCCATCAAAGCCTTCATGTTCCAGGTTCGAATTCCACGGGTGACCGGGTGGACGCCTTTGCATTCGAAGTCCTGGGTCCAGCGCTTTTCGACGCAATGCTTATAGACGGCTCGACCGAATTTCTCCAAGTATTCGACAGGGCGCGTGATCCCGTTGCACTTAGCGGTTTCGAAAAGCGTGAAACTGTCGCACAGGTTCTGCATGTATGCCTTCGTCTGCCGGAATTTGGTCGCTCCTTCCAAGCATGCCACGGGGCGAATGCATCGCTCAATCGCATTCGTGTCCAAGGGTACGCGGGGATCATCCAAGAAGGCGGCAAGCTCCTTTCGGTTGTTCAAATAGTAGGTGATCGCCGCGGCCAGTGGCGCCGGCGCCTTGCTGACAGCTTTGTACCGCTTGTATTTGTGGTCGTACTCAACGACTCCTTCCTTCAATAGTTCGATGAGCTTGTCAGTCTCCGTCACAATCACGCGAGCATAGGTGTTGCGATTCTTCCGAACTCGGGCAAGGTAGGATTCATCGGATTCGCCCGGGCGTTGCACGATGCTCCGTTCATGCGCGTACATCTTCCGGATGCCGTCGATGATGTAGAGGAGGAAGTCCGTCTTCGTATTCTCGTTGCTCAATCGGGTCTCGAAAAGAGCTTCAGCCTCTTCGACCGACAGCTTCCCGACCTGTTTTGCAAACAGATCGTATTCAACGGCCTTGATGACGGTGCGGCGCCAGTGAGTCCAACAGGCGGCACGAGTCACTCCCCAGTCTGCTTGACGCAGAAGAGAGTCGTAAGCTTCGTAGCCATCCGTCACGAGAAGCTCCAGCTGGCCATTGGTAAGGTACGGCTCAAGCTGTTCTCTGATGGACTGGGCACTGCGCCCGATCATGGCGTTGAAGATGACGAATTTATGCTTCGAGTTCTCAGGATTGCAGATGCTCAGTACGTATCCGCTCTTGGCACCTTTATGCTCGGACTGCTCCTTGCGGAGTTTGGCGGCACCGCTGTTCTCAAGCTCCAGACAGCGGAAAGGCGTTTCGTCGGCAATCAGAACTGCCTCGGACTGGGCTGCGGCCCGGATGCGTGAAAGCAACAGGGTTCCGTAACGGTCCATCCAGAGCCCTTCGTTTCTGCACATCGTGTCGTGTCCCAACTGTAGCCCAGAATAAAGCAGGCGATGAACGGCATTGCGCGGCATCCCTTCAACCTGAAGACCAAGCCCTTCGAGCACAACGTCTTGCGCAATCGTGTTGGAGTTGCCCGGGCTCATCGGAACCGGCGTTTCTTCGTTCAGAGATGAAACAGCACGCTTGCAATCATGACAATAGCCGATGCCAGTGCCCTCCGTGTGCATTACACATCGCGACTCGATGCTCTCTGCTATGGTTTTGAGCTCACGACTAATTTCTCCGAGCGATTTGACAAGCTTGCCGCACGCCGGGCAAATCAACCCGCCCTCGGGATTTCTCTTGACAACTCTCTTTCGACCGTTGACCTTGGCCTTCTGGCGCCCCGGGGACTTTTTCCGCGCAACTGGCTTTCGTGCAGGCTCAGCAACACCGTCAATGCTCTTCGCGGCCTTGATGGCATCACTGGTCTCTTTCTTTTTGTCTGCATCCAGTTTGCGCAGAGTCTTTTTCGCAAAACCCATCATTTTGTCCGCGTCACGAAGTTTTGCCTGAAGCTCTTCGCTCAGTTCCTGGACCGGCTTATCAACTTCCTGCTTGATTACGTCAGCTGCAGTCGAAGGCTCATTCGTCTCTTCAGGAGCAACGGGCGCGCCCTGTTCTTCCGCAGATGCAGGGTTATTCGCAGTAGGTTCGGGCGTAACAGCAGAGGCCTCCGGCGCAACGCCAGTGGCGGCATCCCTGCCGACGCGACGGTAATGATCGAGACGCTGTCCCTCCAAGGCAATGCGATGAATATCGCGGGCGAGGTATTCGAGAACGGACAACAGCTCCAGATCCTCAACCGGATCGCCTGTAAGGAGATCTTTGCCGACTCGGAAAATGGCTCGCGTAGTCGGAACCATGTCCTTGGCCGCCTGGAGACAGGCTTGCAATTCCTCCTGCAGTGCCTTGTTTGCCACTTCGAGCTTGCGATTGTGCTCGTCGAGCTTCTTGTTCTGCTTGTCAAGGCTCTTGTTGCTTTCGTCAAGCACGTGGACACGCGCTTCGAGCTCGGCAATTTTCGCCAAGAGAGCAGCGGTATCTGATTGAGAGGAAGGCATACGAGTAGTCTTGAAAGGAGATTCTGGAGTCATCATTCTACCCTGTTTTTGGACCCGTGATTTTGTTAAGTTCATTGTGCGACAGTCGTTATAAACCAGCCTAGAAAGCGCTCAGCAAGGCCGATACGGTCGTTTGGACTTTTAGCTCCAGGAGGCTCGAGAAACGCCGACAGTGGGTCTCCTGACGCAGGCTATAGGCTGTTTTTGGAGTCCTTTTCATTTAACTCCTCTTGAGGAATTAAATGCTTTCATCCCTTATTTGACCTGAGTCAAAAGAGCTAGAAATAGGAGTCTTTCTGAGCCATCAAGGCTTCACCGTTGAGGAACTTCTCAAGCTCTTGAGCCGTTATGCCGAGCTCGGCGCGCTGATTTTTACGGACAAGAAACTTCTCAAAGCTTCCAGCTCGAAGCCGTCGAGTAATCAAGGTCCGGCCATGTTCGTCGGTATGGATGGCTTTCACCAACCGACGATTGCGGGAAATGAAGACAACGATGTCCCGCCCCTTCTCGACATCGATCTGAGCCATAGTGAGGGCGAACCGTGCCAACGAGTCGAACCCGGAGCGCATGTCGACCGGGCAGACGATCAGAGTGACGTTCGGGATTTTGGAAAAGTCGAAGGGAGTCATCGTGCGAACTCCGACGTCATTCGAATGAGTGCAGCTGCGAAATTTTCTGGAGCAGCGGTAGCGAAAGTCAGACGTGCGCCGCCCGGGAGCTCCAACTGAACTGGAACCTGCGGGACGTGATGAACAGCGGGGGTGTTGCGGGGAGGACGGAGATCGCCGATGACCTTGATCAGTTTGGAGCTGGAACGTGGAGCCACGTCTGAAGCAGTCTTCTCAATTCGGCGGAAGCGATCGTAGAGCACCCACGTGCTTGGCAGGGAGTCGCCAGGTTCGAGAAACTCGTGCAGGCGGGTGCGATGGAAAGCGGCTTTGGTAAGGCCGCTACGAAGGTAGGCAGCGTGGGCATTGGTCCAGTTGATCATCTTGATCTCCATAAAAGAGATCTAGATTTTGACGGACTTTACGCGTGTAACAAAATGTGTTTAGGGAGCTTACGTCGATACAATTGAATCCGCTGCGGATTCTTCGCCGACGCTGGCCTGATTGTGGTAGCGTTTGAAAAATGGGTCCGCTCGGCGGATGAAGACAGAACATTCCTGAAGACATAAGAAATTTAAGCATCATGCAACAGCTCAGAATCAACGGAGGGAACCGCCTGGTGGGCGAAATCCGTACGTCCGGCGCAAAGAATGCCGCACTTCCCATTCTCGCGGCCGCGCTGCTCACGGCGGACGATCTCGTGCTTCACAACGTGCCGGATCTGGCCGACGTTCGCACGATGCTCAAGCTCCTCGAGGGCATGGGCGTCAAGGTGACTCGTTCGGGAACGGACGTCACGCTCAATGCCGCCAACGTGACGAGCACGAAGGCTCCCTACGAGCTGGTGAAGACGATGCGCGCCTCCGTACTGACGCTCTGCCCGCTCGTTGCGCGCTTCGGCAGCGCCGACGTGAGCCTGCCGGGAGGCTGCGCCATCGGAGCGCGTCCTGTGGATCAGCACATCCGCGGTCTTCGCCAACTGGGCGCCACGGTCGATATTGACCATGGATATGTGCGGGCGACGGCGCCGCGTCTAAAAGGCGCGCACATCGTAACCGACATGGTCACGGTGACCGGTACGGAAAACCTTGTGATGGCCGCCGTACTCGCTCAGGGCGAGACGGTGATCGAGAATGCGGCCCGCGAACCCGAGGTGGTTGATCTGTGCGATTGCCTCAACGCCATGGGTGCGAACATTACGGGGGCGGGCACGCCGGTGATCCGAATTGAAGGTGTCGAGCGTCTCCACGGCGCCGAGCACGCGGTTGTTGCTGACCGCATTGAGGCGGGATCTTTCCTCGTGGCCGGCGTGGTCACGCAGGGCGACGTGCTTGTGACGCATTGTCAGCCTTCCCACATGGAAGTGGTTCTCGACAAGCTTCGCGCAGCGGGGGCCGTTCTGGACATCGGTGCCGATTGGGTGCGCGTGCAGATGACGGGGCGACCGAAGCCCGTTTCCATCCGTACGGTGCCTCATCCGGGTTTTCCGACTGATATGCAGGCCCAGTTCATGACGCTAAACTGTCTCGCGGAAGGAACGGCCAACATCACCGAAACGATTTTTGAAAACCGCTTCATGCATGTGCCTGAACTGTGCCGCATGGGGGCGCATATTACGATAGAGGGACACACGGCCATCGTTGAAGGTGTCGCACGCCTTGCCGGCACGACGATCATGGCGACTGATCTGCGTGCATCCGCCTCGCTGGTCATTGCGGCGCTTGCTGCTCAGGGGACGAGCACCGTAGACCGCATCTACCATTTGGATCGGGGCTACGAACGCATGGAGGACAAGCTTCGGGCGCTCGGCGCCGACATCATTCGCATTGATGTTTAAATGCTGAATTGGCTGACTCACAAGGAGCTTGAAATGAGCTGGATTGATGAAGTGAACTTTGACGAGGAGGGGCTTGTGCCCGTCGTTGTCCAAGATGTGAAGACAAGCCGCGTGTTGATGCTCGGATGGGCCAACAAGGACGCGCTTGAGACTACGGTTGCCACTGGGAGGGGCGTCTACTTCTCTCGGTCGAGAGGAGAAGTCTGGTGCAAGGGCGAGTCGTCGGGCAACCATCAGGTCGTGTTGGGCATGCAGCTGGCTGCGGACGGACGATCGGTCATTTACCGCGTGGATCCGCAAGGAGGTGTTGCATGCCATACGGGACACGCAAGCTGCTACTGGCGTGAGCTTGCGCCGGGCGGATGGCGCGAGTGCGAGCCGGTCGTGCGCGCTCCCGAGGACATGTACGACAAGTAAAGGTGGCGGGGCTTCCGCTTCGGCGCAAACCCATACCAAAGTAGGTAGCGCAGGCGGGGAATCCCCTTCATAATGCAAGCGTTTTTTCTGGCCGATGGTAAGCTACGTATAACCCTGGCCAGTAAAATGCTATGGCGAGGTGCGATATGAGCGGATTCCGGCCTTTTGCCAAGGGACCGCTCTTTTCTACCAGAGGTTTACATGCAGCTTGATGATTGCTTGTTCTGCCGCATCGCTCGTGGCGAAATTCCGGCAACCAAAGTTTACGAAGATGACGAAGTGTTGGCCTTCAAGGACATTCATCCGAAGGCGCCGGTGCATTTCCTTATCATTCCCAAGAAGCACATTCAGTCTCTGGCTCATGCTGAGCCGGAAGATAACGCCCTTTTGGGTAAAATGCTTGGGTTGACCCGAAAGTTGGCCATGCAGGAAGGCGCCGTCAACGGTTTCCGCGTCATCATCAACACTGGCCGTGACGGCGGTCAGGAAGTCGATCACTTACACATTCATGTTCTGGGCGGTCCTCAGCCCTGGACGAAATAAGGAGAAAAAAATGGGTTCCCTTTCTGTTTGGCACTGGCTGATCGTTCTCGCCATTGTCGTGCTGGTTTTCGGTACCGGTAAGCTCAAGAATATGGGCAAGGACCTTGGCGGCGCTATCAAGGGCTTCAAGGAAGGCATGAAGGAAGGCGACGACGACAAGTCCGATGCGAAGAAGGAAATCGCTCAGGACAAGACCACGGTCGACGTCGAAGCCAAGGACAAGACCAAGGCTTCTTGATCCGCAAGGCCCGCAAGGGCCCAGCGGCTTGCCTTGCTGACGGCTTTGCCCGTCAGTGCAGGCGCTTAAGCTAACGGCCGCGGCAGTCTCAGGGGCTGACCGCGGCTCTTTAGTGAAAGACAGGGATAAACATGTTTGACTTTGGTTTCAGTGAGATGCTGGTGATCGGCGTGATCGCCCTCGTGGTTCTCGGACCCGAGCGTCTCCCCGTGGTCGCACGCACAGCCGGCGAATGGGTCGGCAAGGCTCAGCGCTTTGTCGCCCAAGTGAAGTCGGATATCGACCGCGAAACGGAGCTCTCCGAACTTAAACGCATTCAGGATGAGGCCAAGGCGCTTGCCGATGATGTCAAATCGACGGTTGAGAAGTCTGCCGCTCAGATTGAAAGCGACGTCAAGTCCGCTGCCGGCGAAGCCCAGGCCGTTGCAGAAAAAGCTCATGACAACCTCAAGGAAATTGAGGAGAAGGCATCCGGCCAGAGTGCTGCAATGTCCAATGATGAGATTGCGGACTTTTACGGTTGGGGCGACAACTCAGATGGTCCTGCTGCCGAACCCATGTACAAGTGGGAGG
>CABUOH010000029.1 GCA_902493085.1 uncultured Sutterella sp.
GCATCGACCATAAGGGCTGTTCTGTTCTCGTCGGCTATGACAAGCAGTCTCAGGACATTGCTCAAGGTGTTGACAGCGCTGCCGACGACGAACTCAATCTCGGCGCCGGCGACCAAGGTCTCATGTTCGGCTACGCCTGCGACGAAACGCCGACACTCATGCCTGCACCGATCTACTATGCTCATCGCCTTGTCGAGCGTCAGAGCATCGTCCGCAAGAACGGCTCCTTCCCGACGCTGCGTCCTGACGCCAAGAGTCAGGTGACGCTCCGCTACCGCGACGGCAAGCCCGTCGGTTGCGATACGATCGTGCTTTCCACTCAGCATGCCCCGGAAATGTCCGAAGGCAAGCACATGAAGGCGGAATTCATTGACGAAGTCATTGAAAAAATCATCCGTCCGGTCATGCCTGCCGAATGGCTCAAGGACACCCGCTTTCTCATTAACCCGACCGGTCGCTTTGTCGTCGGCGGCCCGCAGGGCGACTGCGGCCTGACCGGCCGCAAGATCATCGTCGACACTTACGGCGGCTACTGCCCGCACGGCGGCGGCGCCTTCTCCGGCAAGGATCCGACGAAGGTTGACCGCTCCGCAGCATACGCCTGCCGCTATGTTGCCAAGAACATCGTCGCCGCTGGTCTTGCCACCCAATGCCAGGTGCAGGTCGCCTACGCCATCGGCGTGGCAGAGCCCATGAACATTACCGTGTTCACGAACGGCACGGGCGTAATCCCCGACGAGCAAATCGCCAAGCTTGTTCGCGCTCACTTCGACCTGCGTCCCCGCGGCATCATCCAGATGCTCGACCTGCGTCGCCCGATTTACTCAAAGACCGCCGCCTACGGTCACTTCGGTCGCGAAGAACCGGAATTCACGTGGGAAAAGACCGACAAGGCCGCCCTCCTGCGCGACGCCGCCGGTCTCCGTTAATCGGCTGACTGCGCAATCCCGAGAACCGGCCCTGCAACCTCTGCAGGCCGGTTTTTTGTTTTTTCGACAAACGCGTATCATGTAAAGATCGCCTTGGCGGGCCCTTTCAACAGCGCGTCCGCTCAAACAACCAGATGGAACAAACAGATATGAAAAAGCGAGTTCTGACCGGCATCAATACAACCGGCACCCTCCATATCGGCAACTACGTCGGCGCCATCCGCCCGGCCATCCGAGACAGCAAAAATCCGGACGTGCAGAGCTTCTTCTTCATGGCTGACCTGCACGCCCTCATCAAATGCCAGGATCCAGACCGCATTGAACGCAGCCGCATGCAGATCGCGGCAACTTGGCTGGCTGCCGGACTTGACCCGGAACGCGTTGTGTTCTACCGCCAAAGCGATATTCCCGAAATACCGCTTCTGAACTGGATGCTGACCTGTTGCACGAGCAAGGGGCAGATGAACCGTGCTCACGCCTACAAGGCAGCCACCGACGCTGCCGTTGCCTCGGGCAAGGATCCTGATGCCGATGTCTCGATGGGCCTATTTTGCTACCCCATCCTGATGGCCGCCGACATTCTCATGTTCAACGCCAACGAAGTGCCGGTTGGTCATGACCAGATTCAACATCTCGAAATGGCCCGCGACGTTGCCACACGCTTCAACAATCTCTACGCCAAGCCCAATGAGCCCTTCTTCGCACTCCCGCAGGCTACCGGCGGCTCTGACATTGAAGTACTCCCGGGGCTCGACGGTCGCAAGATGAGCAAGTCCTACAACAACGTGATTCCGCTTTTTGAAGGCGGTCGAAAGGCCCTTGACGAAGCCATCTCCCGCATCGTTACTGACAGCCGCCTCCCAGGCGAACCCAAAGATCCGGATAGCACCTCACTCACCGTCATCTACGACGCGTTTGCCACCGCAGAAGAGTCCGCCGCCTTCCGTCAGGAACTTCGCGACGGTCTTGGCTGGGGTGAGGCCAAGAAACGCCTTGCCGACAAGATCGACGCCGAAATCGGTCCTATGCGCCTGCGTTACGAAGAACTGACTGCTCATCCTGAACAAATTGAGGCCATCCTGCAGCAGGGCGCTGCTCGTGCACGTGTTTATGCTTCCGAGCTCATCGCCAGACTCCGTCAAGCCGTTGGCCTGCGTTCCTTCCAAAAAATTGAGACGTCTGATGCCCCAAAGCCCCAAAAGAAGAAAGCGCCCGCCACACTCTTCAAGCAGTACCGCGAAAATGACGGCCGCTTCTACTTCAAACTGACACACGAAGGATCCGAGTTGCTCGTTTCCGACGGCTTCGAATCCGGTCGCGACGCAGGTCAATGGATCGGCCGTCTCAAGAAAGATCCTGCTTTGCTTGCAGATGCTCCGGTTCACTTGGCTGAGGGGCTCAGCACCGAAATCGTCATAGCCCGCCTGAAGGCGCTTGCCGAGGAATAAGAGAGGACTCCAACTTCGCTCAGGCGCCGCCCGTGTTCATCGTCGCGGCGCCTTTCCCTTCAAGATAATTCGTTGATCCGTCACAATTGCATCAAGCGGCTCGTCAAATGGCTCAAAGATCTCCTCTGGTACCCGGAGCTCATCAAAAGCCACACCGATCGTCAGTGGTCGCCGGTCGCCACAGGCAGCCAGATACCGATCAAAATAACCTCCGCCATACCCCAATCGCCTGCATGACTCCGCGTAGCCCACGCAGGGGGCCACCAACATGTCTGGAGGCTCATCGGCCACTTCACCTGGTGCGTACGGAATGCCCGCGCAATCCTTCAACAGCACCGCATCCGCATCCCACCTCCTGTAAACCATGCAATCAGGACGAGTCTCGGGCAAATAAATCAACGCACCGGTCCGATCCCGCCACTGTCGTACGGCGTCAAGGAGCCTAGGTTCCGAGCGAATCGGCCAGAAAACTCCCACACTTTCGGGACGAGCGATCTCCAACATTTCCAAAAACCGCACGACAAGACCATTGCCGTGTGAAGGAGATTCAAACAATTGTTTCCGTCTCATCAAAAGAGAGGTTCGAAGAGCTTTCTTCGTTAACATTGATTCACTCTCTTCCGTCATATTGAAGCTTCCTTCCCTGTGTTCCGCCCTTTACAGACTCGTTGAAAAATGTCATCCGCCGCCTTCAATCTGAAACTGCTTTCAAGCTTGTTCCTGATGGGATATCTTGCCTGCGCAACTCCCGGATTTGCAACCGAAGCTCAACCAGCGTCGGCAACAGCCGACGCAAAACTTCAGACTGATGCCGCGAAGGCGGACAAGCGTTTCAATGATGCTTGGCAAGCTTACAGAAACGGCCGTCTTGACACGCTCGAGAGCCTGAGCGCCTCCCTGGAAGCTCACCCACTTGCCGACTATCCTAAACTTTGGCAGTTAATGTTGGAACTCCGTCGCAACAAGGATGACCCCAGCGTCAACCTGCGCTTCATCCAATTCATCGAGCGGCATCAGGGACAGTACCTAGGCGAGCGGTCGGCCTCCGATTATTTGATGACGGCAGCCGACCGAATAAATCCAGTGCTCTTCAACCGACTCTACAACCTGTTGCAGTGGAACAAGGAAGAACCGGGCATTCTTGCTTGGTACTACTGGTACAACTTCGATACTACGCCTCGCAAGACGATACAGGCCTTCGTGCGCGACTCGAAGGTCGCCGGGCGCCCTCTGCGCTTGCTGAATGATCGTCTGATAGAGCGGGACCCATCCTGGGCGTGGTCCTCCGTCTTGATCCAATTGCAGAACCGCCGTTGGCAGGAAGTGCGCTACATTGTTGAGCACGCCCCTCCCAAGTCAATGCCGGCCACCGCCAAGACACTTACCGCCATTCTGAATAATCCTAAGCGTTGGTACAAGCAAAACGCCAAGAGATTCGACAAACTGCCTGCCCGCGTTCAGATCTTTTTCATCATGCGCATGCGCGGCATTGACTTCAAATTGTCGCAAAAACTGGCCGCCAAACTCTCTCCACAACTCGCGCCGAAGTGGCAGAGCTTCCTCTGGGGACAGCTTGCCTACGAAGCAACCATCAGCCAGACCGGTGACGGTGCCGAACTATTCACTCGTGCGGGAAGCCGCATCTACAAGAGCCCTGTTGTCGTTCAGCCCGACCTAATGGCCGGCTGGGCCGCCCGGGCCTACATGCGTAAGGGCGACTGGAAGAATGTTGAACAAGCCATCAGCCGGATGTCTGTCGATGCTCGCAAGGGAGAGACTTGGCTCTACTGGTTGGCACGCGCCCATGCCGAACAAAATCGCGTCGCCAAAGCAGAACCGCTCTACAAAGCCATTTCCAATAACCCAACTTTCTATGGCAAGCTTGCCTGTGACGAGCTTGGAATCCCCTACGCCATGGAACGGTCCGGAACAGCCGTCTCCAACGCAGAAGTCCTCCGCTGGGCTTCGGATCCAAGCATCCGGCGCGCCATTGCTTTTTACCAAGCCAACTTTTATTTTCTTGGGCATGCGGAATGGAATTGGGCTCTTCGCAATCAGAAGTCTCGCGACCTCTATGCAGCAGCGGTTTTCGCTCAACAACAGGGCATCCATCATCGAATGATCAATACGGGACAACGTGCAGGCAGAGACTTCTTCGATCTCGCTCTCCTCTATCCCACACCACACAAGGCGCTTATCAGCGCAATGAGCACCCACAACGATCTTCCTGATGCTTGGGTCTACGGCCTCATTCGTCAGGAGTCCCGCTTCATGTCCGGGGTAAGTTCAAACGTTGGCGCACAAGGTCTCATGCAGGTCATGCCCAAGACTGCCAATTGGCTCATCCGAAAGCTTGATCTCGCGGAATACAAGGGGAGGCCGCTTGCCGACCCGGACACAAACGTTGCACTAGGCACCGCCTACCTGAGCATGCTGCGAAAGGACTTTGACGGCAACTTCGCACTTTCGAGCGCCGCCTACAATGCAGGCCCAGTTCGTGCCCGCATCTGGCGCAAGACTCTCGACAAGCCTATGGAAGGCGCCGTCTTCATTGAGTGCATTCCCTATTTCGAAACCCGTGACTACGTCAAGAACGTGCTTTCAAACACATTCATGTATGCTCATCAGCTGCAGAAGGATCTAGGCTCCTTCAAATCGTTTGTCGGCACCGTAACGCCCCCCAACCCGACAGCCCGAGAGGCCGATCTCCCTTGAACGCGAGTGCCTGATAGGAAAATATCGACATATGAAGATTTACACCGTTGGCGGCTATGTACGTGACTTGCTGCTTAGAGAAAGCGGCTACGACGTCCCTCTCGGCGGAGACCGCGACTGGGTTGTCGTGGGCGCTACGCCGGAGGAAATGCTAGACAGAGGCTTCACACCCGTTGGAGCCGACTTCCCCGTATTTCTCCACCCCAAGACCCATGAAGAATACGCACTTGCCCGCACCGAACGCAAAACGGCACGCGGCTACCATGGCTTCATCTTTCACACTGATCCGAGCGTAACGCTGGAAGAAGACCTCAAGCGGCGCGACCTCACGATAAACGCCATGGCTTTGAACGATGAAGGACGAATCATTGACCCGTACGGCGGCATGAATGATCTGCGAAACCGGATTCTCCGCCACGTAAGCGAGGCTTTTTCCGAAGATCCCGTACGCATTCTTCGCGTCGCCCGCTTCTGCGCAAAATTCGGTGATTTTCAAATTGCCGAGGAAACCATGAAACTCATGAGACTCATGGTCCAAAACGGTGAGGCAGATGCCCTCGTACCCGAGAGAATATGGTCGGAGATAAGCCGTGGGCTTGCATCGCGTCATCCGCTCAACATGATTGATGCGCTCGACTGTTGCGGCTTGTGGGCCAAACTCTTCCCTGTCGACCCCCAAAATCCCGCGATGCGGGAAGCGCTCTCCAAAGCCGCAGAAGAGAATTTATCTCTCGACGCACGCTTTGCCCTCATGACATCTTTCTGCAGCACTCCCGAAGAAGCTCAAAAGCTTGCCGCAAGCTTGCGCGCTCCCGTTGTTCTGCAGCAGCTTTGCGGGTGCTTCCGTACTCTGCTACCGCTTTTCGAGAAGGCCGAAGATGTTCAAAGCGCCGGAGCTCTACTAGAACGAGGCGATGCGCTCCGCAGGCCGGAACGCATGTTGACCATGATCCACATGTGGGAGACGTTGTCCCAAAAGCCCGCAGCCAATCTCAAGAAGGCAACAGAGCTTTGGCGTAGTGTTGACGCCGGTACCGTTGCCAAAGCCCAAGCCGTCCCTAGACAGATCCCGGCAGCCGTTCGCGCGGCCCGCATGGAAGCAATACGACCGCTCTTCGCCGTCTCAGAGAAGACGAGCGATCACGGCCACGATGGCCGTCAGTAAAATCGTACTCATCAAGGGAATCTCAACCTTGTGCCCCATGACCGTGAAGTTGATGTCCCCAGGGAGACGCCCAAGTCCCCATCGTCTGAGCGTCGGCACACACGACAGAACGACGACAAGCAAGACAAAAATACAGATGATCCATCGCATCAGCTTGATTTCCTTCAGCTCCGGCAGCCAACAAGCCTTGGCCACTGCACCATGAACAGCAATATTACCGATTTCCTGTCCTTTAATTGTCGCAAGATTTTCATTCGCGGTCTTATGCTCGATTGCCGCATCGGCGCTTACGAGCAGGAAAAACACCAAACCCAGAAAGTCGTCTTCGAGTGCGATGTTTGGGTTCCGCTTTTGGACTCCACCAGCCTCTCAGACGAACTCAACGATGTGCTCAATTATGATCAGATTGTCAGCGCCATCTCGGAAATCGCACACTCCGCTCATTTCAACCTTCAGGAAACGCTCGTCGACGCGATCGCCGACAAACTGATCACGCTTCCAAAGGTACAGCAACTTCGCGTCTCTACCGCCAAAACTGAAGCCTATGAGCATGTCGACGCGGTTGGCATTGAAGTCTGGCGACGCCGCTCCCCTCTTTCCTAAAATCATGAACAACGACAGCCATAACAGCATTTCCATCGTCCCCGTCTCCGATGTTCGCTCCCGTCCCCTCTCCGAGGACAACGAAATCTTCCAGAACAGCAAAGACGGCGTCAGCATGGGACCGAGCAACCGAAACAAAAAATCGGTATCTGTCAAGAAGCTCGAAAAGCGAATCATCCGCCTTACGGCTCAGGCAATCACCGATTTCGGCATGATCGAGGACGGCGACCGCGTCATGGTCGCCATGAGCGGGGGAAAAGACAGCTTCGTGCTCCTTGACGCACTCCTCACGCTACAAAAACGCGCGCCCATCAAATTTGACCTTGTGGCTGTCAATGTCGACCAGCACATCCCGAACTTTCCCCGCGAAACATTGGAGCAATACTTCAAGGACATAGGCGTCCCTTATCACATTGAGGACCAAGACACCTATTCCATCATCCAACGCCTGATCCCCGAAGGCCGCAATGTCTGTTCACTATGTGCGCGCCTGCGTCGCGGCATTCTTTACCGAGTTGCCGGCGAAATGAAATGCAACAAGATTGCCCTGGGTCACCACATGGACGACATCGTGGGCACACTCCTTCTTAACCTCTTCTACGGCGGCCGCATGAAGGCCATGCCTCCCATCCTGCGAAGCGATGACGGACGAAACATCGTCATCCGCCCGCTTGCCTATGTTCGAGAAAGCGAAACCGAGAAGTTCGCCAAGATCCGCCAGTATCCTGTCACCTCCAAGGGCATTTGCGGCGCGGGCGAAAACCTCAAGCGTCAGGAAGTAAAGGAGCTCATCAAGGCATGGGACCGCGAGTTCCCCGGACGCATCTACAACCTCTTCATGAGCTTGCAACGCGTCTCTCCTTCGCACTTGATGGACAAGCGCCTTTATGACTTCCACAGTTTCATCCCGCTTCTTCCAACAACCGTTGACGACGGAAGCGACGAATAATTCAGGCGTCCTTTCAAACCGAACGCTACCCGTTTGGTTAGAATTTATGCATTACGCAAAGCAGAAAGCACTCAAGGACAAAAGGTAACAACATGAGAACCCGTTCCATGAAAGTCATTGACATGGCTGTGCATGAAGTCGCCACAATAACGGCCGACAAGAGCATCTGCGACTGTGCAAGACAGATGCGCCTTGAGCACGTGGGAAGCCTGGTCGTCGTCAATGACGATCAGACTCCCCTTGGCATGATCACGGATCGTGACATTGCCATTGAGGTTGTCGCTCGCAATCTAGACCCGATGAAGCTTACGGTTCAAGATGTCATGACTGCTCCTGTTGTGACCGCCAGTCCCAACGAAAGCATGGTTGTAGCCCTTGCCCGCATGCGAGAATTCGGCGTCCGCCGCTTGCCCATCATCGATGACGAAGGCAAGCTTGTCGGCGTGATTTCCAACTCCAACCTTGTCGAGGAGCTCTCGGCGCTGCTCGACAGTCTGGTGCGCAACATTCACTCTTCCAAGACAAGAGAGGTTGCGCTGCGCTCCGACGAGTGATGTTCCACGTGGAACATCATTGAAGAGTGTTTTGCGGCGATCCCGAAGACTGTTCGAATCCGCCGCTTTGTTCTCGGCTTCCTGTTTCACGTGAAACAGGAAGCCTTTTCAAGCTCACCATCAGAGCACGCCGCTCTCCCACCGCCATACTTCCTCTTCCTGTTCCACGTGGAACAAGCTTATCCTCAACGCGCGGAAGCAAGCATCCTTCATACATGAATGAGTTGCAGCGCATGCCGACGACAACATTGAAGAGACCGTTCCCGACTTGAGCCCATCAGTTCTTATGTTCGCAAAGCCACCGATAGATCTCGTCGCGCGGCTTGCCTGTCACTTTGGCAGCAATGGCCGCAAGCTTGGAACTCGGCAGTTCCCCCATCATGGCGCGCAACCAGCGAATGTCATCCTCAGAGAGCGTCTGCGGGGTCGCAGGAGCTTCATCAACGAGAATGACGTATTCGCCGCGCGGCTCATGCGACGTCGCCCACTCTGCAAGCTCTGCACCTGTTAGGCTGACAAAGCTCTCAAACTTTTTCGTGATTTCACGCGCCACCACCACTCTACGCCGAGGCTCCATGGCAACGGCCAAGTCCTCAAGCAGGCCCACTACGCGATGAGGCGCCTCGTAGAGAACAAAAGGCTCAGAACGTGCCAGCCAATACGCAAGAGCATTTCGGCGAGCCTTCGGCTGAGGCGGAACGAAACCCACAAAAGAAAAACCGGAGCCGTCCAAGCCTGCCCCAGACAGCGCGGTTACAACAGCGGAAGCCCCCGGGACCGGGACAACTCGAAATCCCGCCTCCCGGACAGCCTTGACGGCGCGCGCACCGGGATCGGACACACAAGGCGTCCCCGCATCGGTGACCAGCGCTACTTTTTGTCCTTCCTGAAGGAACCCGATGATTTGCTCCGCACCAAACCTTTCATTGTGTTCCCGAACAGACAGAAGCTTTACACTAATGCCAAACTTGTCCAACAGTTTGCGGGTCTCGCGCGTATCCTCGGCTGCTACGACGTCAGCCTGAGCGAGTATCCAGAGCGCCCGCAGTGTAATATCTCCAAGATTGCCGATCGGCAGCCCGACGATGTATAGCGTGCCGTCGGGGCAACTCTGCCCAGGCAGGCCCGCCGCCTGAATCAAAGCGTTAGATGTCCATAAATCATT
>CABUOH010000030.1 GCA_902493085.1 uncultured Sutterella sp.
GAACACCTTGTCGGGGGCGTGGAAACGAAGAATGCGATTGTTAGCCATGGTTGGTCTCCGTCAGGGACGCGAGCATCGTGCGCGGATAGTAATGGGTGTGGAGCAGTTCGTGCATGTGGTGATCGGTGGGCTTGGCACCGAAGTCCTTGTAGATCTGCATCACGGTCGGGTTCTGGTGAGAAGACGTCAGACCGAGAGCCTGGCAGAGCTTGTCGTCCTTGTAAAGACCAGCCTGGCGGGCCTTGATGATCACACCACGACGGGCAACGAGGTCGCCGATGGCATAGCCGCACACGGCAACGGCGGCAACGCAGAGACCGGTGACCTTAAGAAAACCGCGGCGACCCAGGATCAAAGCAGCAGGACGCTCGGCGTAGTCATAATTTTCAGAGAACATTATCTAATTCCTTGCGAAAAAATTAGGCACGCAGCGGGAGCGGAAGCGTCGGGTTGAGCCAAGAGGTGCCGGTCGGCTGAACCGGCTGACCGCCGCCGTTGACGCAGCCGCCCGGGCAGTTCATCACTTCGATGAAGTGATAACGATTCTTGTCGAGACGGACGCGGTGGAGAACTTCCTCGAGGCCCTGATTGGCGCCGTTGACAACGCAGATGCGGATGTCAACGGGCTGGCCGCCCTTGGCCTTGATGGGAACGGGGATCGTGGCTTCAACGATGGCGTTGTTGTGGCCGCGGACGATTTCGATGTCGGCGTTCTTGAGCTCTTCGCCGGACAGAACGAAATAGGCCGTACGAAGAGCGGCCTCCATGACGCCGCCGGAAACGCCGAAGATCGTGCCGGCACCGGTATAGACCTCAAGCGTGCCGCGTTCGCGCGTCTTGCTCATCGTGAGGGGATTGACGCCCTTGCGACGGAACAGTTCTGCAATGTCGCGGGCCGTAAGGCAGGCGTCGATGTCTTGATAAGACGGCGTGTCGGCCGGAATCATGCCTTGTTCCTTGGCCCAGTGCCAACCCTGATTCATTTCCGGACGGGCGGCTTCAAAAATCTTGGCCGTGCACGGCGTGACGGAAACGAAGAAGATCTTGCGCGGATCGCACTTCCAGAGGAACTTGGCGCCCCAAGTTTTGGCCAGGGCACCGCCCATCTGAAGCGGAGACTTGGCGGTGGAGACGTGCGGGATCAGGTCGGCATGGTTCGTTTCCATGTTCTTGACCCAAGCCGGGCAGCAGGACGTGAAGTGCGGGAACGGATGTTCGGCCATTTCGTTCACTTCTTCGCTGCGTTCGCCGAGAAGCCAGTAGCGAGCCTTCTTGACGAATTCCGTGCCTTCTTCAAGGATCGTCTGGTCAGCCGTGCTGTTGCAGTCGTAGACCTGGAAGCCGACGGCTTCGAGAGCATTGGACAGCTGTTCCGTGGTGAGTTCGCCGGGCTGGCCGCCGAATTCTTCGCAGATCGAGACGCGGACGGCGGGAGACGGGTGAGCAACGCAGATGCGGGACTTGTCGGCGAGAACCTTTTCAACCTGTTCGACAAAGCTCATCTGTTCAATGGCATCGAACGGGCAGGCGATCAGACACTGGCCGCAGTAGAGGCAGGCGTCTTCGATGATGTGGTGCTTGGCGCCGAGACCGCCTTCAATGGCGTTGACCGGGCAGAACTTGGAGCACGTATCGCAACCGACGCAGTGTTCCTTGTTGATGTGGATGATGCCGCGGAGTTCTCCCTTTCGAAGATTACCCTGGTAGGCGGGTCCGTCTTCCCCATAGGCACCGGCGCCGGGGTTGAACGTACGAACCTTGATCGTATTGTTGGACATTGAAAAACTCTCCAGAATCAGCGGAACTCAAAGAGCCCCTTGCCTTGCTCGTACTTGCCAGAGACTGTGAGACGCAGTGCTCGGGGGATGACAGGAACGGTTTCAGGCGCGCTGAATTTTTTGAAACGAAAGCGATGGGTACAGTAAGGCCCCAACGCTCACGGTGAAACACGCTTCGCATTTTAAGGGGTTAACCGCTAATGTAATCTACCTAAAAGTAGTAGTCACTATTCCTGAAAGGGTAGTTTTTGACGAAAAAGAGGGAAAAACCGCAAATCGTTAATATTTGTCAATCGGCCCTGGGTCTTGCTTACATTAAGTCTAATTTACCTCTTCAAAAGGCCTGTCCCGATGAGTTTTCAGTCGCTCAAAACGAAAAAGCTCCGAGGAGTTTCCATCCATCGGAGCTTGATTTTCAATAGGCAGTCTCAGAGCGGGTTGCGCTAGATTAAGAGTAGTCCTCTTCCTTGAGGGGTTGGCGCAGTTCTGCGCGGACGTTGTCCATTGCAGAGTAGAAGGCCTTCATCATGACTAGCCCAAGGAATTTTCCGCCGTCCGTCACGATGATGTTGTCCGGATCATTCGGATCGTCCTTGATGGCGCCTGCTACGCGAAGCGCAAGCATTTCCTTCATGAGCGTTCGGTCAAGGTTTACGCCGTGTACGTCGCGGAAGTATTTGCGGGACAGACGATGAGAGAAAAGTCCGAGCATGAGGCGGTACTGAAGGATCGCGTGCTGGTCGAACTGGCGACGGCGTTCCACGCCCGTGTTGCCGGCGGCGATGCGTTCGTTGTAGCGGCGCAGGCTGAAGGTGTTGACGTAGAGGCTGTCATTGAGGAAACTGAACGCTCCAGAGCCCACACCGAGGTATTCGTCGTAGTCGACCACATATTCGTCGAAGCCTTCGTCGTGCGTGCGGCCGAACGTCCAGGACGTCAGGTGGTTGTAGCGCGAGCCGAGCGTGTCGAGAATGACGCGGTACTGATCGGCCAATTGGTTGCCGGCGGCGGCGATGACGTTTTTGACGCTCTTGCGCGTTTGGGACGTAACCATGAGCGGGTAGGTCGTCACCTGACGAGGATTAAGCGTCCAGATTTTTTCCATGTCGTCGTGCAGCATGTCGAGGGTCTGTCCGCGGAAGCCGAACATCATGTCGATGTTGCAGGTCGGGAAGAGCTCCTGAGCATATTGCAGCCGCTCGAAGATCTGTTCGCCCGAGCCGAACTTTTCATAGCGATCGGAGAGCTTGAGAAGGTCGTCGTTGAAGCTCTGCACTCCGATCGACATGCGGTCGACGAGCCCCTTAAGGTTGCGGAACTGAGGCGTCGTGATGATTTGCGGGTCGGTTTCGCAGGAGATCTCCTTGATCGACGGGAAGAGCTTGCGGGCATGCTCGAGTGTCTTGATGAGTTCATCCTCGAGGATGGTCGTCGTTCCGCCACCTACGTACATGGAGTGGAAATCATAGCCCAGAGCCTTGACGTAGTCCATTTCCTTTCGCAGGTTGACGAAGTAGGCGCGTGCAACGTGCTCCTTGAAGAGGAAGCGGTGGAAGGTGCAGTACGAGCACAGCGTATGGCAGAACGGAATGTGGGCGTAAAGCAGGTATTTGTGGCCGTCTTGAGGCGGCGGCGGATTATTGAGAATGACGGGATCGCAGTGCAGATAGCGCTTCGTGTAGAAGTCCATGATGCGATCCGTCAGACCGATCATCCATTCCGGCAGAAGTTCCCTGGGCTGGGGGGTGTAGCTAGTGGTGCTCATGTGTTTGGGAATAGCTGAAAATTTGTGTGGCGCCATTGTACAAGAGGCGTGCAGGGAGCAAGCTTAAGAGGCGCATTTTCCTAAATGCGCCTTAAAGACTTGGCAGCGGTAGGGTCAGCCGTGTGTGGCGTAGAGCTGAGTGATGGCGGCTGAGAATTTTTGCGAAAGCGGGCCGCGCTTGAGCTTGAGTGTCGGCGTGATGAGGCCATTTTCAATGGTCCATGGGTCTTGAGTCAGTACGATCGCACGCGGGAGCGCATAGTGCGGGAATTCGGCTGCCGCCGTTTTGGCGCGCTTGAGGGCGGAAGTTTTGACGGACGGGTTGTCCAGACTTGCCGGATCGGCGGGGTCTGCGCCGCAGGATTGGGCAAACGAAGCCCATTCGTCGGGATTTACGACGGTGATCAGGCTCAGGTACGGACGGTTTTCTCCCACGATGTAGCACTGGGAGAAGAGGGGGTCGGTTTCGATTGCGGCTTCGAGGTCGGAGGGCGGCACTTTTTCCCCCGTGCTGGTCACGATGATTTCCTTGATGCGGCCTTTGATGCCAAGAAGGCCGAGTTCATTGAAGCATCCCACATCGCCTGTACGGAACCAACCGTCTTGCGTGAAGGCCTCAGCGGTGGCATCCGGACGATTCCAGTAGCCGCGCGTAATGCTTGGGCCTTTGATTTGGATTTCATCGCCTTCACCGAGGCGCACTTCCACGTTGTTGAAGGGTTTGCCGACGGTATTGGGCTGATTGAGCGTGCGATTGTTGCCGGCAATGATGGGGCTGGCTTCGGTCATGCCGTAGCCTTGAATGATGGGAAGACCGAGGCCGCAGAACGTGCGGGCAACCTTGTTGCTTAACGCTGCGCCGCCCGAGATGGCGATGCGGAGTCGACCGCCAAACTGATCAAGCAGCGTTGTGGATACCTTGCGCACGAGCGGGCGCATAAGGTTGTCGAGCCAGGCGCGGCCAGTGCGCTCTACAGGCAACCGGTTCCGGCGGCAGAAGTCGCGCCAACCGATTTCAACGGCCCAATCGAAGAGATAACGGGAAGCGGGCTTGGATTTCTTGAGCTTGTCCTGAACGCGTGCAAAGATGCGCTCATAGACGCGCGGCACGGAGATGATCACCGTGGGACGAATCGTTTTGAGGTCGTCGGCAAGCAGGAGAACGGAGCGGTTGTAGGCGATGGTGCAGCCTGTGGCTAGTGCTAGATAGTAACCGGCCGTTCGTTCAAATGTGTGCGAGAGCGGCAGGAAGGAAAGGAAGATGTCACCTACCTGAGGAGAGACGCAGTCGAGTGTGGCCTTCACGTTGTTGACGATGTTGCCGTGCGTGAGCATGACTCCTTTGGGACGGCCGGTGGTGCCGGACGTGTAGACGATGCCGGCGAGGTCGTCCGCTTGGGGACCGGCCGGAAGTTCAATTGTTTGCTTTCCGGCTGCGAGCCATTCGGTGAGGCTTCGGATCATGGGAGCGTCATCGTTGACGTCGTCTTCGGTAATGATGACGGTTTTGAGACTCGGAAGATTCGTGCCGACGGCGCTGATCTGCTTCCAACGCGCGAGCTTGTTTGTGACGAGAATTTTTGCCTGACTGTCGGCAAGGATAAAGGCGCTAGCTCCCGGGGTGTCGATGGCGTGCAGAGGCACGGGGACAAGGCCGTTGGCCAGCGCTGCCTGATCGGCGCATGCATGGTCGATGCAGTTTGGCATCAGGATGCCGATGCGGGTGCCTCGCTCAAGGTTCATGGCCGCATAGGCTCGGCGCCACTCGATGATGCGGGCCATCAGTTGTGCATAGGTCAAGCTGCGCCAGGTCTTGGTTTCCTTGTCGAATTGACGGAGGGCCTCTCGATTGCCATATCGTTCAACGCTGTTGGCCAAAAGCTGGGGGAGCGTGGCGAGGGTTTCAAGTCCAAAGGACGGCTTGGCAGACGATTGTTCGGGCACGGTGGCTTTCTCCTGATGGATGGCCTCTCGTGAGAGGTCTAAAAATGCGTAACCCTAAAAATATCTAAGCGGTTACGCAAAAACGCCCTTTGATTTTAAGGGATAACCCCTAAAATCAAAGGGCGTTGTCAATCATACCGCGAATTCAGTTGTTATTGATTCTCGGCGAGCTGACGCTTTTCTTCAAGCGTCTCCCAACGTTCATAGCTTGAGTTGATTTCGTCTTCGATCGCTTTGGCGCGTTCGGCATCCTTGCGAAGATCCTCAACAGGTTTGGCATGGTAATCGGACGCGCTCATTGCTTCCAACAGTGCGGCTTGTTCGGCTTCAAGATCTTCGATGAGCTTGGGCAGACGTTCGAGTTCCTGCATTTCCTTATAGCTCATTCGAATCTTGGCGTCGCGCGGGCGCGTTTTGGGAGGAGCCTTGGCTTGAGGGAGGATTGTCTCGGGCGTCTCAACGGGGGACGGGCGTTGCTGGAGCCAATCCGAATAGCCGCCAACATATTCGCGCCACAGGCCGTTCCCTTCCGGAGCAAGCACTTCTGTCACGACATTGTCGAGGAAACGACGGTCATGGCTTACAAGAATGATGGTGCCGGGGTAGGTTGAGAGCGTCTGCTCGAGCATTTCCAAAGAGTCGATGTCGAGATCGTTCGTTGGCTCGTCAAGCACGAGCAGATTGGCGGGGAGTGCAAAGAGGCGGGCAAGCAGCAACCGGTTGCGCTCTCCGCCAGAAAGCGAGCTGACCGGGACATTGACTCGCCGGGGCGGGAACAAGAAGTCACCCATGTAGGCGATGATGTGTTTCTTCTGCCCGCCTATTTCCACCCATTCGGAACCTGGAGAAATGGTTTCGGCCACCGTCTTGTTTAAGTCGAGTTGTTCCCTTAGCTGGTCGAAATAAGCAATCTGCAGATTGGTGCCGAGTTTTATCTCTCCTGAATCGGGTTCGATTTTGCCCAACAGAAGCTTGATCAACGTACTTTTGCCAACACCGTTGTGTCCGATCAGTCCGAGCCGATCGCCACGCATGAGTTTGAAATTGAGATTGCTTACGATGGGGCGTTCGGCAAAGCACTTGCTAAGGTTAGTGGTCTCACAGACGATCTTGCCGCTTTTTTCACCCGCATCGATCTTTAGGTTGACGCTGCCCATGCGCTCTCGACGTGCCGCGCGTTGGCGTCGAAGCTCTTCAAGGCGGCGCACCCGGCCTTCATTGCGGGTTCTCCGGGCCTCGATGCCCTTTCGAATCCAAACTTCCTCCTGAGCCCAGAATTTGTCGAAACGTCGGTTGGCAAGTTCTTCGGCTTGAAGTTCCTCCTGCTTGCGGCTTTCATACTCTGAGAATTTTCCGGGGTAGGACCGAAGGACGCCGCGATCAAGTTCGATGATGCGGCTCGATACGTTGTCGAGAAATTGACGATCGTGAGTGATGACGACAAGAGAGCGCTGAGTGCGAAACTCCGTATTGACGAGGTTTTCAAGCGTCGTAATGGCGGTGATGTCTAGGTGGTTGGTTGGTTCGTCGAGAAGCAGCAAATCGGGTTCAAGTGCAAAGGCGAGAGCCAGGGCGGCGCGCTTGCGTTCGCCGCCGCTCACGCGATCGACTGCACGCTTTGGGTCGAGATCGAACTTCATCAGACATTCGTCCAACTTGGCCAGGCGTCGCCAGTGTTCGCGTTCATCGTCAATCTTGTCAAGTCCTCCTCTTGCAATGAGGCTCTCCTTGATGTTGGCTGCTTGAGGCAGCATGGGTTCCTGCTCAACATAGAGTACGCGAAGACCGTCCTGCACGCGGAGCTCGCCGTCATCAAGGTGCGTCTGGCCAGCAAGGATGGAGAGCAAAGTACTTTTGCCGGTGCCGTTGCGGCCGATTAGACCGACGCGTTCGCCGGAATCAATGGAGAGGTCAGCATCGTCAAGCAGTGGAAGGTCACCCCAAGCAGCGTGGGCTTTCATCAGATTGATAAGCGGCATATTCCGTTTGTATTATCCAAAAAAGTGGTCCGCAGCAATGTCATCATTGCAACTGGACTTCAGGTTCGAGGTGATCGGGGGTTACGGCTTCAGGCAGTTCAATGATCGATTCGGTATTCAAAAGAGCGTCCTGTGGAGAAGCTGAGGCTACCGATGTATCAAAGAGTTCGCCGGAACGGATTTCAAAGGCGGCGGGGGTGCGAACGACTTGTGCGCTGAGATCGCGATGGACCGTTAGTCGGCCGGTTTCCCCATCGATTTCGAAAGATTTTTTCCCGCGCGCCCAATCTTCAGCGACCTGATAGGCATCGAGTCCTAACGCAAAAAGGCGCTTGGCCGGCATTGAGTAGGGCAGAGGCGCTTGGAATTTGGCTGCAAAACTTTCACTGTCATAGCGCAAAATAAAAGGGCATTCTGCGAAAACAACGCGGTTTAGGTCAAAGGCAAGCGCAGATGCGCTCGAACTTGTTTTAGGGTCGCCCGGGTTCGTTGTCGATGTTGCCCAAACGGTTGTGCGCAAGGGCAAGCGACTACGCACAAGCCCTGCATCACGAGCGTCGAGAGCGAGAAGCACGGAGTGATAAGGAGGTTCGGCAACAGCCGTGCGGGCGCGTTGAGCCTCACGAATCTCCTTGAGCGCCTTGTCGTTGTCAGCCGTTGCGGCCATGTGGTTGAATTTGAGCCGCTCTTCCTCGCTAAGCTCGGGACGACACTTGTCCTGCAGTTCTTGTAGATTGTCCATTGTCACCGTGAAGACTTCGTACTGGACGCCTGAAAGATTGAGCACTTTCATGTACGCTTCGCTCAGGCGTTTTTCCCACGGCTTGTCCGCCGTAAGGATGAGGATCTTCGGAGGCAGGCCGGCGGATGTTTCTGACGGCAACGCCTTTACAGCCTGGCGGGCGATGTATTCAGCCTCCAAGTCGGTCGCGACAGAGAGCATCAGCATATTGGATGAAACTTCTTCATCAGGTGCGGTTGCGTAGTTGAGGGTGACGATTGGAATAGGAAGGCTCTTCTCTTTGGCAAGCAGCTCAACCTGATCCTTTTGAAGCGGCCCGACGACGACATCAGCTCCGGAGAAGACGGCTGTATCAATTAGTTCTTGGACAGTTACGCTATCGGGTGCCTCAATCAATAGGATGTTGTCCTGACGGCCGCTGACGCGGCTTGCTGTCAGCAAGCCGTTGGCAACAATGCGGGCGGCTGACAGGAATGGAGATACGTCTGATGGCATCAGCATTGCGATGGTGACGGGACGATCGGTGTCGACGGAGGGCATGCCTGACAAGGCCTTGTCGTACGTATCGGCAGGAATATCAGATGCGGCCCGCTTTGCGGCATATGTTGGATCCAATGGAAGGACGACCACGTCGGAATCCGGGGCATCAACCGAAGTCGTTGCAGCGACGCTTACAATCGGTAAGCTTATGATTAAGGCTCTGAACAACTGTCGGGCAAATGGAAGGACGGACACGATGAATTCCCTCAATGATTTATGGACATCTAACGCTTTGATTCAGGCGGCGGGCCTGCCTGGGCAGA
>CABUOH010000031.1 GCA_902493085.1 uncultured Sutterella sp.
TCTTCTACAACGAGAAGACCGCCATGCTCGCGGGACGCCTTGCGCTTCGCACGCACTTCGAGCGCGTCTTTCTTTCCAACTCAGGCGCCGAGGCCAACGAGTGCCTGATCAAGACCGCCCGAAAGTGGGCTTCCGACACCAAGGGAGAAGGCGAGCATCCCTTCGTCACGCTCGTCAACAGCTTCCACGGCCGCACGCTCACGACCGTCACCGCGACGGGGCAGGATGCCTTCCACAAGTTCTTCGGCCCCTTCACGCCGGGTTTTCGCTACGTGCCCGCGGGCGACCTTGCCGCTCTTGAAAAGCAGCTTGACGCCGAAGACTGTTCGGCCGTGCTGGTTGAAATCGTTCAGGGCGAAGGCGGCGTGCGCGCGCTCGACGCGGATTATCTCAAGGCCGTCGAAGCGCTGTGCCGGGAGAAGAACGTGCTCTTTTGCGTCGACGAAGTGCAGACGGGCAACGGCCGCACGGGCACTTGGTTTGCCTACGAGCAATTCGGCCTCACGCCGGACATCGTCTCCACCGCCAAGGGACTCGGCAACGGCCTTCCCATCGGCGCAACCCTCATGGGTCCGAAGACGGCCGAGGTGCTGACGCCGGGCACGCACGGCTCGACCTTCGGCGGCAATCCCGTCGCCTGTGCGGGTGCGCTCAGCGTGCTCGAACAAATCGACGACGCCTTCCTCGAGACCGTCAAGCAAAAGGGCGCCTGGCTGATGAGCGAACTCGAAAAGATCCCTGGCGTCAAGGACGTCTCCGGCCTCGGGCTCATGCTCGGCTTCTCCGTTGAAGGGTGCAAGTCCGCCGACATCAAGGCAAAGGCCCTCGAAAACGGGCTCGTCGTGCTCACCGCCAAGGACAGGCTGCGTCTCCTGCCGCCGCTCGCCATCACCGAGGAGGAGCTCTCCGACGGCCTGCTGCGCCTCGCGGCCGCCATCAAGGCGGTTCAAAAGGCCGCCTGACAAACGAAAGCCGTAAAAAAATGAGCGGCGGGTGCGCATTGCACGCATCCGCCGCTCTCTCAGACCCCCAACAGCGCGGGCGGAGATGTACCCGTTGGAAAGGCACCAAGAAACCCTTCCCTTGCGCGCCCCGCGGACGACCCCCGTTGTCCTTTGTGCGAGGCGTTGGCTTTCGCTGTCGTTGAAAATATCTTGCCATACATGAGAATGATTCTCAATAGCAAAAACGGCTTTTCTTCATAGAATCTTCCTTTTTCTTGACATTAATCAACATCGCCTCACCTCGATGCCGGCTTCAGCACCAGACGATTCAGGGATGCCAAATAGAAACAGGCGGTGCGTCCCTGAGGGCGCACCGCCTGTTTTTTGATGGGTTCTCCCTGCCTGATCAGGGCTGCTCGTGCCTGGCCTCTTCGGAGAGCGTGAGCACGACGCGGGTGCCGCCCGCGGGCGAGATGCGCTCGACCTCGACGAAGGCCCCGATGCGGGATGCGCGCTCGGCCATGATCGAGAGCCCCACGTGCTGCCCCTTGCGTTCGGCGACGAGCGCATCGTCGATGCCCACGCCGTCGTCGGTGATCGTCACCTTGAGATCGGCGTTGTTTTCGATGCGTATGTCGACGTTTTCGGCATGAGAATGCTTGCGGACGTTGGAGAGCGCCTCCTGAATGATGAAGATCACCTGAAGTTTTTGGCGCGGCGTGAGCTGAGGGCCGCGGCCCGAGACGCGAAGCCGCGCATTCATGCGGGACTGCCCCTCGAAGCGGTCGATCACGGTGCGCACGCCCTCGATGAAGCCCTCCTTGTGGAGGCGTTCGCGGAAGTTGAGAAGGAGTTCGCGCACGTCCTCATAGCATTCCTGAACGCCCGTGCGGATGGCGGACAGTGACTCGTCGCGAAGCGCCACGTCGTTCGTGCGGATGGCGTCCGAGAGGAACTGCACCTGCAGATTAAGGAAGGAGAGCGCCTGCGCGATCGAATCGTGCAGCCCCTGCGCAAGAAGCTGGCGCTCCTGAACCACGGCGTACTGGCGGTCTCGCTCGATGAGACGATTGCTCGCCACGGCGACGCCGAAGTGCGTCACAAAGTTTTCCAGCAGGCGGATGACCTGTGTCGTCAGCTGCGGACTCTCCTTGAAAAAGAGCGTGAAGATGCCCAGGTCGCCCGGCGTCGAGCGGATCTGGAAGCTGTAGGCGGTCTTGAAGCCTGCATCGGCAAAGCGCTTCGAGAGATCGTCGTCGAGTTCCGTGAGCTGGAAGCAGACCGGATAAGTCTTCGAGAGGACGGAGGGGATGATGCCGGCGTCGCCGGGCAGATCGTTCACCACCTTGACCAGATCCACCGAAAGGCCTTCGGCCGTGAGCAGCTGCATCGAATTGTTTCGTCCCGTGAGAAGCTGGAGCGTGCAGGCATCGGCCTCGGTCTGGCGCATGATGCGCGAGACGAAGCCGTCGGCCAGATCGTCAAGGCTGCGCTGCTGCGTGAAGTAGGAGGTCATCTCATAGAGCTGCGCGAGATGGCTGTTCTTTTCCTCGACGCTTGCGGTCTTTTCAGCCACCTTCTGCTCGAGATTGTCGTAGGAGTCCTTGAGACGGGCGGCCATTTCGTTGAAGCCCGCTGCGATCTCGCCGATTTCGTCCTCGCTTCGCACTTCGGTGCGGGCCGTCAGGTCGCCCGAAGAGAGCCGCCCGATGGCGCCGCCGAGCTTCTCGAGCGGACGGATCACCCAGCGGAGCAAAAGCGCCATGATTGCAAAGAGGCTTCCGATCGCCAACACGATGAGAAGTCCCTGGAGGTAGCGCAGCTGCCAGAGGAAGTGCGCGCGGTACTCGTCGATGTCGTTGGTGAGCGCGGCGAGCTTCTCGACATAGAGATTGACGTCGCCCATCATCGGCTCATGAGTGCCGCTGCGCGCGGCGGTGAGATGCGGAAGCACGGACTGCTTCCACTCCTCCTCGATGTTGCGCAGCGAGGATCGGATGGCCTCGGTTTCGGGCACGAGAAGCGGACGCCACTGATCCCCCTTCCGAAGAAGGTCGAGACTCGCGTTGACCGTTCTCACCTCATTGTCGAAATCCCTGTTGTCATACTGCGGCAGCGCGTAGAGCGCCGTGCGGAAGACGTGGAAGCGGATGTCTGCAATGATGTTCGTCGCGGCCGACGAACTCTCAAGCTTCCAGTTGAGCATCATCGTGTAGCCGATCGTGGTCACGATGAAGCTCACCCAGATGAGCGTGAGAAGCAGGAGCCTCGCCGAGAGGCTCTTGAAAAAGCGGAGAGTTTTGAATTTCACGGCGTGAATCCTTCCATGAGCCGGTCCTTCCGGTCGGCCGTGTCAGAGAAGAGTGGGGTTTTCGTCCTCGACCTCGATCGTCAGTCCGCCCTCCGTGCCCGCCTTGGGCGAGCCGTCGGATCCGGTCTTGGCGGGCGACATCGCAGCAATCGCCTCCACCGTCCAGGTGACGCCGATCTGACGTCCCTTGCGGGCGCGCTGCATGCGGAACTCCTCAAACGACTTGCGCGTGATCTGCACCTCCCGCGGCTTGCCGCCTCGGCCCGTGCCCGATACGATGAGCCCCCGCTCGTCGACGAGCGTCATGCCGATCATCTTCTCGCCGGGCTCGAGCTTCACGAGCGAAACGCCCATGCCGCCATTGGAGAGTCTGCGGATCTCGTCGTGTTCGAAAACCACGAGACGGCCCTTTTCGGTGAGACAGGCCAAAAGCGGCATGGCGGCGCACCCTTCGGCGGGCGGCATCAGCGTGACGCCGTCGGCCATGCGAACGAAGGTGCGTCCGATGCGCTGCGAAGCCTTGAGGTCGCCGATCGCGCACTTGAGGCCGAGACCGTCCGTCGTGCCGAGCACGACATCCTCCTTCTCGCGGCCCGCAAAAACGCCCACGAAGCGCTTCATGCCCTTGTCAAGATCGAAGAAGGACGTGACCGGCAGGCCGTCGCCCCGCCCGCCCGGAATGGCGGAAACCTTGCAGGTGTAGACGCGCCCCGTGTCGGTCAGGAAGCTGATGTCGTCGACCGTGCGGCACTCGACGGCGCGCTCGAAGCCGTCGCCCACCTTGTAGCTCAAGAGCGTGCAGTCATGACCGTGCCCCTGACGGGTTCTCAGGAAGCCCTTCTGCGAGAGCACGACCGTGACGGGTTCGTCAACGACGTGCTGCTCGGCCTGCACGATGCTCGCCTCTTCAATGAGGGTGCGGCGCTCGTCGCCGAAGGTCTTGGCGGCCTGTTCGATCTCGCGGGCCACGGTGCGGCGCAGCACGCCGTCGCTCGCCAGAATGCGCTCGAGCGACGATTTTTCCTTGTTGAGCTCGGCGAGCTCCTTCTCGATGGCGATCGCGGCAAGACGCGCAAGTTGGCGGAGCCTGATTTCTAGGATGTCGTCCGCCTGACGCTCGGTGAGGCGGAATTCCGTCATGAGCGCAGGCTTGGGCTCGTCGCTCTGCCGGATGATCTCGATCACGCGGTCGATGTTGAGGAGGACGAGCGCACGGCCTTCGAGCACGTGAATGCGGTCGTTGACCTTGTCGAGCCTCGCCTGCGTGCGGCGGCGAACGGCCTGCAGACGGAAGGCGATCCATTCGCGGATGATGTCCAGCAGGTTCTTCTGCTTGGGCTTGCCGTCGTTGCCGAGCATGACGAGGTTGACCGAGACGTTCGACTCCATCGACGTCTGGGAAAGAAGCGCCGTCACGAACTCCTCGCGGTCGATGCGGCTGCTCTTGGGTTCGAAAACGAGACGCACGGGCTTCTCTTCGGTCGACTCGTCGCGCACGCGGTCAAGAATGGCGAGCATGGCGCCCTTGGCCTGCTGTTGCTTCGACGAAAGCGTCTTCTTGTCCTTTTTGGCCTTCGGATTCGTGATGGCCTCAATCTGATTGAGCACGTCCTGCGAGGAGGAAGCGGGCGGCAGTTCGTCGATCACGAGCTGCCACTGGCCTCGGGCGAGATCCTCGAAGTGATAGCGGGCCCGCACGGTGAGCTTGCCGCGTCCCGTGCGGTAGATGTCGCGAATCACGCTTCTCGGGCTGATGATCTGACCGCCGCACGGGAAGTCGGGCGCAGGCAGCACGGCGAGCACCTCGTCGAGCGACGCCTCGGGCTTGTCTATGAGGAGCGTGCAGGCGGCCGCCACCTCGCGCAGGTTGTGCGAGGGAATGTCGGTCGCCATGCCCACGGCAATGCCCGACGAGCCGTTGAGAAGCACGAAGGGAAGCTTCGCGGGGAGCACCACGGGCTCCTGGAAGTTGCCGTCGTAGTTGGGCGTGAAGTCGATGGCACCCGTGTCCACTTCCTCAAGCAGCAGGCTGGCGATCGGCATGAGGCGGGCTTCGGTATAACGCATGGCGGCCTGAGAGTCGCCGTCCCGGCTCCCAAAGTTGCCTTCGCCGTCAATGAGCGGATAGCGAAGCGAAAAGCTCTGCGCCATGCGCACGAGCGCATCGTAGACGGACTGATCGCCGTGCGGATGATACTTGCCGAGCACGTCGCCCACGACGCGCGCGGACTTGACGGCCTTCGTCCCCGCCTTGACGCCCATGCGCTCCATGTCGATCAGAATGCGTCGCTGCACGGGCTTCTGGCCGTCGGAGACGTCGGGCAGCGCACGACTCTTGACCACGGACATCGCATATTCGAGATAGGCGCGGCTCGCATAGCGCGCGAGCGTCAGCTGGCCGTCGGATTCGACGCCGCCCGTCATCACTTCGTCAACGCGCGCCCCCAAGGGCGACGCCTCCTTCTCGTGATCGTCCTGCAGGGCATCGTCATCCTCACCGTCGCCTTCCGGCTCGTCGGCGCCCAAGCTTTCGTCCCCGCTCTCGTCTCCGGAGACTTTTTCCAAAGAGGCCGGATTCGGCGCCCGTGCCGCACCGATCTCCTCCGCCGCCTCAGTCTGCTCCCCGGCTTCGTCGAGAAGCGCAGCCTGAGCCGGCATCTTCTCTAGCGTCTTCGCCTTTTTGCCGCCGGACTTTCCGCCGACCTTCGCGCCCGCGGGCGCATCCGGGGCCTTTTTCACATCGTCTTCGTAAACCAGCGTCAGGTCGCCGAAGAGGCCGCCGTCCTCCTGAGCCTCGGGATTGAGGCCGCTCTTTTTTCTTGCCATGTCCTGTCTCTCCAGCTCAGACGTCCGCCTCGACGCGGTCGCCGTATTGTTCCATCCAGAGCTTGCGGCTGCCCGCACTCTTCGTCGCCATCAAGAGATTCATCACCTCACCCGTCACCGCCTCGTCGACGTCGCCCATGCCCACGGGCAAAAGCCGGCGGGTATCGGGATGCAGCGTCGTTTCGGCGAGCTGCTGCGCCTTCATTTCGCCCAGCCCCTTGAAGCGGGAGATCGAAATCTTGTCGTCTTCGAAGCCCTCCTTCCTCAGCGCCGCCATCGTGCGGGACAGTTCGCGGTCATCGAGACAGTAGAACTTGCGCTCCGGCCGGCGGCCCTTCTTCGGCACGTCGACGCGATATAGCGGCGGCATGGCCACGTACACGTGACCGAGCTCGATGAGCTTCGGGAAGTGGCGGTAAAAGAGCGTGAGCAGCAGCACCTGAATATGGCTGCCGTCCACGTCGGCGTCCGACAGAATGCAGATCTTGCCGTAGCGCAGGCCCTTGAGGTCGGGGTCGCCGTCGGCGGGATGAGGATCGACCCCGATCGCCACGGCGATGTCGTGCACGGTGTCGCTGCCGAAGATCTTGTCGGCGTCGACCTCCCACGTGTTGAGAATTTTTCCCCGCAAGGGCAGAACGGCCTGAAATTCCTTGTTGCGGCCCGACTTGGCGGAGCCGCCCGCCGAGTCGCCCTCCACGATGAAGAGCTCGTTCATGGAAATGTCGTCGGACTCGCAGTCGGTGAGCTTGCCCGGGAGCACCGCGACGCTCGACGACTTCTTCTTTTCGTACTTCGTCGACTGGCGCTGCCGCGCCTGAGCCTGGGAGACGATCAGTTCGGCCAGCTTCTTGCCGTCCTCAATGTGGTCGTTGAGCCAGAACTCGAACTGCGGGCGCACGAAGCCGCTCACGAGCTTCATCGTCTCGCGGCTCGTGAGCTTTTCCTTGGTCTGCCCCTGAAACTGGGGATCGATCGCCTTGGTCGAGAGCACGAAGTTGGCCCGGCTGAAGACGTCCTCGGAGAGGATCTTCACGTTTTTGGTCTGCAGGCCGTGCGCCTGCATGAAGGCGAGCATGGCCTGATAAAGTCCGTCCTTGAGACCCGCCTCGTGCGTGCCGCCCTGCGGCGTCGGAATGAGATTCACGTAGCTCTCGCGCTCCAGACCGCCCTCAGTCGTCCAGACGACGACCCAGGCAGCGCCTTCGCCCACGGCGAAGCCCTCGCCCGAATCCTCCACGTAGCCGTGAGCCTCAAAGGGCGCGACGAGGGGATCGGACGAAATTTCAGAGAGAAGGTATTCGCGCAGGCCGCCCTCGTACTTCCAACATTCCTCGCGACCGTTCCTTTCATTCCTGTAGACCACTTCGCAGCCGGGCAGCAGCACGGCCTTCGAGCGCAGGAGGCGAATGAGCGCCGCCTCGGGGATGGACGAACTGTCGAAGTACTTGGGATCGGGATGCGCCGTCACGCGCGTGCCCGTCTGGGACTTCGGACGGGGAGACTTGCGGGACTTGAGCGGCTGCACCACAGAGCCGTCGGCAAAGCCGATGGTCGATTCCTCGCCGTCTCGCCAGACGGTGACGTCAAGCGTCGTCGAGAGCGCGTTCGTGACGGACACGCCCACGCCGTGCAGGCCGCCCGCAAAGGAGTACGGGCCCGACCCGTCGGCCTTGGCGAACTTGCCGCCCGCGTGAAGTCTCGTGAAGACGAGTTCGACGACCGGCACCTTCTCCTCGGGATGGAGCCCCGTCGGGATCCCTCGACCGTTGTCCTCGACCGTGACGCCGCCGTCGGCATGGAGCGTCACAGAAATGCGCGAACCGAAGCCCGCAAGGACCTCGTCCGTCGCATTGTCGATCACTTCCTGAATGATGTGAAGAGGATTGTCCGTGAGCGTGTACATGCCCGGGCGCTGCTTGACGGGCTCAAGTCCCTTGAGCACCTTGATTGAGGAAACGCCGTAGTCCTCCGCCCTGCCGTTTGTCTTCGCCATGATTCTTGAATACCCGTTCGATTTCAACACGTCCAACAAAGAGGCGGACCGCTGCGCCGGCCGCCTCGAAACTGTGCAAGGATTGTAACCCAAGTTTTCAAAAGGCCTGTCCCACGCCGCCCGTCCCTGCCGCCTCGGGGCCTTTCGGCCCGGCTTCGCCTAAAATGAGACGATTGTTCCTTATTCACACAGACCGCCTTTATGAGCAAACTCTACATGGGCTTTGACGCCGGCACACAGAGCGTCAAGGTCGCCGTCTACGACGAGCAGTTCAACTGTCTCACGAGCCACAGCCTGCCCACCCATCTGCGCTACCCGCAGCCGGGCTGGGTGGAGATGAGCGCCGACGAATTCCTTGAAATCACCGTCGAATCGATGGCGGCCTGCGCGAACTCGCTCAGAGAGATGGGACGAGACCCCAAAGACGTCTGCGCCGTGATGGGCGACGGCATCATCTGCGGCATCGTCGGCGTCAACGCCGAGGGCAATGCCGTGACGCCCTACATCAACTATCTCGACAGCCGCACGACGCCCGACGTCGAGGCGCTCAATGCCAGAGGGCTTGAGATCTGGGGCCGCGAAACGGGCAACCCCGTCGCCTCTCCGATGTTCCCGGCCATGTTTGCGCGCTGGTTCCTCGGCAACAGCGAAGCCTTCCGGCGCGACGGCATCAAGTTCGTGCACAATGCGCCCTACATCCTCCTGCATCTCGCCGGCCTTAAGGGCGAAGAGGCCTTCATCGACTGGGGCGCCATGTCCGGCTGGGGGCTCGGTTACGACGTCCAGAAG
>CABUOH010000032.1 GCA_902493085.1 uncultured Sutterella sp.
CGCCATCGGCGTGCCCAATGTTGAAAAGCGCCTGCGCGTCTCCGCCAACGCCGCCCTCATCATGCCGTACCACGTCGCGCTCGACCATGCCCGCGAGGCTGCCGCCGGCGACAAGAAGATCGGCACGACCGGCCGCGGTATCGGTCCCGCCTACGAAGACAAGATTGCCCGCCGCACGCTGCGCGTTGCAGACCTCTTCGACAAGGAGCGCTTCGTCGAGCAGGTTCGCTCCGTTCTCAAGTATCACAATTTCGTTCTCGAAAACTACCTCGGCGCCAAGCCGCTCGATGCGGATGAAGTCATCGATCAGATGCTCTCCTATGCCGAACGCCTGCGTCCGATGGTCTGCGACGTTTCGGCCGAACTGCACAAGCAGTGCGCCGAAGGCAAGCAGTTCCTCTTTGAGGGCGCTCAGGGGTCGATGCTCGACATCGACCACGGCACCTACCCGTATGTGACGAGCTCCAACACGGTGGCCGGTTCGGCCTGCGCCGGTGCCGGTGTCGGTCCGCACATGCTCAACTACGTGCTCGGCATCACCAAGGCTTACTGCACCCGAGTCGGCGAAGGTCCGTTCCCGACCGAACTTCATGACGAAGTGGGGCAGATGCTCCGCGAAAAGGGCTGCGAGTTCGGCGCCGTCACGGGGCGTCCGCGCCGCTGCGGCTGGTTCGACGGTGCCGCTCTGCGCCGCGCTGTTCAGATCAATGGCCTTACCGGCCTTGCCGTCATGAAGCTCGACGTTCTCGACGGCATGGAAACCGTCAAGCTCGGCGTGGGATACAAGTACCGCGGTGAGGAAATCTCCATCATGCCCGCAGGCGCCGATGCGGTTGCCGAATGCGAGCCGATCTACGAGGAGTTCCCGGGCTGGAAGGAAAGCACCTTCGGCGTTACGAAGTGGGAGGACCTTCCCGAGACCGCCCGTCAGTACCTGACGCGTCTCTCCGAGGTCGCCGGCGCCCCGATCGCACTCGTGTCGACTGGTCCGGATCGCGAACAGACGATCCTTCACGTTGATCCGTTTGAAGGCTAAGTCTGGATCAGGCTTGTTTTGCTGATTTGAATCCGATAAAAAGCGGTTGGGAGCTACGGTTTCCCACCGCTTTTTTCATTCATTCCACGCCTTCTTGAGCGAACTCTTCAACAAGGTGCGGTTTTTGGTCTAAAATCCCGTCTTTCGAATTTCGGACCACGCTCCGATCCTCGCGGATCCGTTCTCGCGGATCTCTCCATTTGGCACGTTCAGAGAGACACACATGTCGGACATTTCTTACACCTGGGAAGAGTACATCGACCTTAACGAAAAGCTTGTTGCCATGGTCGCCAAGAGCGGCTGGCAGTTTGACAGCATTCTTTGCCTGTCTCGCGGCGGCATGCGCCCGGGCGACTTCTTCAGCCGCGTCTACGATATGCCTCTCGCCGTTCTTGCTACGAGTTCCTACCGTGAAGCCAAGGGCACGGTCCAGTCCGACCTGGACATCTCCGACTGCATTACCGGCGTCTCTCAGCTCAAGGGACGCGTCCTGCTCGTCGACGACATGGTCGACTCCGGCAAGACGATCCGCGAAGTGATCGAGCATCTCAAGAAGCGTTACCCTGAGATCACGGAAATCCGCGTTGCCGTTCTCTGGTACAAGGCTCATTCCGTGCTGGTTCCCGACTGGCACGTGGAATATCTGGAGGACAATCCCTGGATTCACCAGCCGTTTGAGTGCTACGACGCTCTTGGGCCGGCCAAGCTCATCGAGCTTGTTGAAGCCAAGGAAGCGGCCAAAAAGGCCTGACTGCAGGCAGGATGAGCGTCACAAGTAGAGAAACATTGCGCTCATGAGCGCGCTTCCTGCTGCGCTATACTCGCCTTAAGCGAAAAGCCGTTTTCGGATTTCACCCGAAGCGGCTTTTTTTGAACAATATTTATCTAGAGCAACCACAATGACTCAACCCGTTACGCCCGAACTGGCTGATGCCGGCATGGACGTCGCCGAACTCGCTGACGGCGCTAAGGACGTCATCGCCTCGACCGCAGAACGCTTTACGAGCGTGATTGAGGGGCTCCTTCAGCACCTCTCGCTCGAGAATGTAATCCTCCAGATCGCGGCCGTTTTCATCAGCATGGCGATCGGCTACGTGCTGTCTCGCCGCGTCAATGCGCTGGTTGACCGCGTGCTTCCCGAAGATGGCGCCCGAGGATTGGGCGCCTACAGTCGTCGGGCGCTTGTGGCCTTCGCCCACAACGTCTCCTTCAGCTTCATCTCCGGTTCTTTGCTGGCACTCATTGTCTACTGCATCGTCAAGTTTTTCGACTTCGCGCCTCAGTCGATGGTGATTGCACGCGTGGGCTACAACATTCTCTACGCTTTTGCGCTGCTCTCGCTCCTGATGGCCTTCCTTCAGGGCGGCATCGGGTTGCGCATGATCACGCCCGGCGTACGCCGTGTGGTCACAATCACCTTCTGGGTGATGGCCGTGCTGCAGTTCTTCGGCATTCTCACCGACATCATCCAGTATCTCGATACGACGGTCATTCCGATCGGCGGCGGCAGCATGACGGTCTGGAAGCTTCTTGTTGCGATCGTCTCGGTCCTTCTCACGCTCGGAGTCGCCAACTGGCTTGCCTCTCTGGTGAACCAGATGGTCGAGGGGCTCGAGAATATGTCGGAAAACATCAAGGTCGTCCTCAAGCGCGTCGTGACGGTGGCCTTCATGATTTTGGCCGTGATCATAGCGCTCGGCACCGTCGGCATCGACCTCACGATTCTCTCGGTCTTCGGCGGTGCGGTTGGCGTCGGCCTCGGCTTCGGCTTGCAGAAGATTGCCTCGAACTACATCTCGGGCTTCATCATCCTGCTTGACAAGTCGATCAAGATTGGCGACCAGGTGACGGTTGCTGGCTTCAAGGGCCGGGTAACGGAAATCAACACCCGCTTTACCGTCGTGCGCAACAACGACGGCGTTGAGAACATTGTTCCGAACGAGTCCTTCGTGACGAGCGCCGTCCTTAATCATTCCTACACCGAGTCAACGTCGGTTCAGTACATCGACATCTCGGTTGCCTATGACGCCGACGTCGAGCGTGCGCTTGCGATCATGCTCGAAGAAGGCATGCGTGCCCGTCCTCGCATTGACACCGACAGGCGTGGCTGGGCTTATCTCGACACCTTCGGCGACTCTGGCATTAATTTGAAGCTCGGCTTCTGGGTGAAGGATCCGGTCAACGGCGTCGCGGGTCTCAAGACGGCGATTTCCCTGGCCATCCTCAAGCGCTTTGGCGAGGAAGGAATCGAGGTGCCGTACAACCAGCTTGAAGTCAACCTGCGCAAGGTCGATGCGGGCGAAGTTCCCGTGCGCATGAAGGTCCAGTCATCCTGATGCGCGGCTTCACGTCATGACAAAGGGCGCGTCTCCCGGCGGAGCGCGCCCTTTGCGCTGAAGATGGAGAGTGCTCAGCGCTCGAACCTGACTGAGCAGGTGAGTTCGCCGCCAAGCGCCGATAGCGCGGCGGCGATGGTGTCGATTTTAGTTGGGTGGCTTAGTTTGAGCAGGCGATGCGTTTCCTGCGGCAGACACCCCAGGCGTCGCGCGAGTTCAGAAGCACTCAGCTTCTCCTTCTTGAGCGCCACGATGAGGTGAAGCTTGCCTGCGAAGTTGGGCGAGAGCGAGAAGATTTCTTCGCCGGCTCTGGGCTCCCGAGGTTCGGGGAGCCTGTCGTCCTTGAGTCGGGTCTCAAGCGCGGGCAATACCGCCTCCTGCAGGCCTTCAATGAGCTTGGCGATGCTCGGTGCCGACGGATGAATTTCCGGGATGCTCGGGAAACGTGCGCAGTAGCTGCCGTCGGGGGCTCGTTCGATCCAGTAAGGGAAGCGAGTGGTTGTTGTCATGGACGATAATGATGAAGTTGTCGGCGGACAGGATACCACGTACGAAAAGCAAAAAAGGCCTGTACCTTCGTACAGACCTTTTGAAATCTTGTTGGTGCCCGGAAGAGGACTCGAACCTCCACGGCCGTGAAGCCGCCAGCACCTGAAGCTGGTGCGTCTACCAATTTCGCCATCCGGGCAACCTTGAGGATTTGAATTATGCACAGCCTTTTGGGTTTTGTCAAGATTTTTCTAAAATATTTTTTCCTGCCGACACGGCACGCTCGGGGAGCTCATGGGCAAGAGACGACAGGTCGCGTGCCGTCGCTGCTAATCAAGAAAAAGTGCCGCTTTTTGTTTGAATCGCAGGTGTCTGGGATGTAGGGGGCGTGGTCAATTTCAAAACGTGTTAAGGTTCTTTCATCCGTTTTTAGAGAGTTTTTATGGCTAAAAAGAAGAAGACGCCGGCGGCGAAGGTGGAGCCCGTTGCCGTTTCGGACGACGACCTCTCTCGGGCGCGCGCCTGGCTTGAGGGCCTCGACGGCGACATTGCTTACGCGCAGGCCAAGCGCCAGCTTGCTCAGGTCTGCGGCTGGGAGCGCTCCAAGGCGAATGCCGTCGTGGTGGCGCTCCATGAGGCGGGCTTCATGGCGGGCGACAAGAATTATTTTTCGAACCCGAATGCGCCTGCAGAGCCCGGCGTCGTTCGCGGTGCCCGAGAGGCTGCGAACTTCACGATCATGCTTCAGAGTGATCCGGACGTGTCGTTGCCTGTGCCTTTTTCCATTCACTGTCTGCCCGGCGACGTCTTCACGCTTCGTCGGACGATGTCGGGAGACTGGCGCGTGTCGTCTTTTGTCGCGCGCCATCAGACGCGCTGGGTTTGCAAGCTTCAGGGGCGCATTCGCCCCGGACGTCGAACGGGCGTCGCTCAGGTTGTTCCGGTCAACGGCTTTGCGCCCGTTGAAATGCAGATGGATCTTGCCGGCGTGCCCGCCGGGACGGATCTTGAGAAGGCCGCTTTCGAGGTCGAACTGTTGCCTGAATCTCAAAGGCCGGAGCCCTATGCCGACATCTTCGTGCGCTTCGTCAAGGAGATCGGGAACCGGTTCGACCCGCTCGGCGAAATCGCGATTGCTTCGGCCCAATACGATCTGCCCGTGGAGTTCAGGGCTGCGGCGCTCGATGAGGCGCAGGCGCTCCCCGACGAGGTGGAGCGCAAGACGATGGGACGTCGCGTTGACCTTCGCGATGTTGCGTTCGTGACAATCGACGGTGAGGACGCGCGCGATTTCGATGATGCGGTGTATTGCACGCCGCTCGGTGACGGCAAAACGCGTCTTCTGGTGGCCATTGCGGACGTGAGCCACTATGTCAAGCCCGGCGCGCCGCTCGACGTCGATGCGCAGCAGCGCGCCACGAGTGTCTATTTTCCGGCGAGCGTAGTGCCGATGCTGCCCGAAAAACTCTCGAATGGCCTGTGTTCGCTCAACCCCGGCGTTGATCGTCTGACGATGGTCTGCGATGCGGTCATCGACGGCGAGGGGAGGACCGAGGCCTATCAGTTCTACCCCGCCGTCATCCATTCCCACGCCCGACTCACCTACACTCAGGTCTGGAGCGCGCTTCAGGGTGAAGAAGGGGGGCTTGCTGCCGTAGGCGAGCGCATTGACGACATTCGCGCGCTCCATGCGCTTTTCAAGACGCTTCGCAAGGCCCGCGACGCGCGGCATTCGCTTGACCTTGAAACGAAGGAGTCGATGGCGGTCTTCGACGACAAGGGCGTCATCAGCGAATTCAAGGTGCGGGATCACAACGACGCACACCGTCTCATCGAGGAATGCATGCTGGTGGCGAACGTATGCGCTGCTGACTTCGTGATTCAGAAAAAGCGCGGCTCACTCTTTCGAATTCATGAGGCGCCGAGTCCCGAGCGGCTCGAGATGCTTCGCACAGTGCTGAAGAACTTCAACGAAAAACTCGAGTCGTCCACGCCCGAAGGCTTTGCCGCGCTCATTTCGCGCACGAGGGAAAACGAATTCCTGCAGACGGCGATTCTGCGCACGATGTCCCGAGCCTGCTATTCGCCCGATAACGTCGGCCATTACGGCCTGCAGTTCGAGGCCTATGCTCATTTCACTTCTCCGATCCGCCGCTATCCGGATCTTCTGCTTCACCGCGTGATCAAGGGCATACTGTCGCGGCGCATCTACGTGCCGCAGGTGGTTTTCGACGACTCGTCGCTGATGGTTTCGCGTCAGGCCCGTGGACTTGGCAGCAAGCCTGAGGCCAAGGTCGACGCCAAGGTCGGCACGCAGGCCGAAAAACGCCATGGCGTTTGGGAGCGCCTCGGCATTCTCTGCTCGGCGGCTGAGCGGCGCGCCGACGATGCGACGCGCGACGTGATGAACTATCTCAAGTGCGACTACATGCTGCGGCATGGCAAGGGACGCCATGAGGCGGTCGTCACGGGGATGATTGCAGCGGGCATTTTTGTGGCGCTCAAGGACATCGCCGTCGAAGGTTTCGTCCATATTTCGAAGCTGGGGTGGGGCTATTACGAGTTTGACGAGAAGAATCTCACCATGACGAGTCGGGAGGAGATGGCGCAGGTGCGCGTCGGGGACCGGGTCGTCGTGAGTCTGGAGGAGGTTGATCTGGAGAACCGTCGCATGTCCTTCGTTCTCGAATCGAATCTAGAGCGCCGACTCATCAAAGGGGGGAGGAAGTCGGGCGGGCGCTCTTCGCGGCGGGGTTCTAGGCAGGGCTGGCGGCCGTACCAAGACGGTTTTGACGATTTCTTAACGGATTTCGATGAGGATGATGACGATTGGGACGAATAAGCTGGTTTCGAGCTGACGCTCGAAACAGCGTGCGCTACAATGGGCGCAAATTTCCAAACCCCGGCGCGCTGTCGAGTTTTCGACAGCGCGCTTTTAATAGTAGTTGCTGCAAGTGAAGAACATTGTTTTGGCCGGCTTTCATGCCGTGGGCGCCCGTCTTCGCATGGATCCGAAGTCCATTTCCGCCGTTTACCTCGATCCCGAACGCCGTGACAAGCGCATGCGTGAAATGCGCGAGAAGCTGATTGCCGCCGGTGTGCGCGTGATGACCGCCGACAACCGCCGCCTTGACGGCATGGCGCCCGACGTTCCGCATCAGGGCATCGTGGCGATGGCCGAGGAGAAGCAGGCTCAGCTTGAATTCGACGAGCTGCTGGATCTGATCACCGACGAAACGCTCATTCTGATCCTCGACGGCGTGACCGATCCGCGCAATTTCGGCGCGTGTCTTCGCGTTGCCGATGCCGCCGGCGTTCAGTGCGTGCTCGTGCCTCGCGACCGCTCCGCCCACATGTCGCCCGCCGCCCTCAAGGCTGCTGCCGGCGCTGCGGAAACGGTGCCCGTCGTCACGGTGACGAACCTCGCCGCCTCGATCGTTGAGCTGCGTGATGCCGGCGTGACCGTTGTTGGAACGGCCGGCGAAGCGACGAAATCGATCTATGAGTTCGATCAGAAGAAGGCGTTCGCCTGGGTGCTTGGCGCCGAGGGTGACGGTCTTCGCCAGCTCACGCGCCGTCGCTGCGACGACCTTGCGGCCATTCCGATGGCGGGCGCCGTCGAGAGTCTCAACGTCTCGGTTGCTTCGGGCATCTGTCTCTACGAGTCCGTGCGCCAGCGCACGGGCGGCAGGCTCAAGTAAATCTTCAAAAGCATGCGATTTTTTTCCGCTTCAGAGTGGCGAAGGACGCAGAAAGTGATTACAATCGCATGCTTTCTGTCCTTGCTGCACCGGAGTAGACGCCCGGGCAGCTTTTATCCGCAAGGAGACAACAACAATGCGTCACTACGAAATTTGCATTCTCGTGCATCCTGATCAGAGCGAACAGGTTCCCGCCATGATCGAACGCCTCAAGACCCTTGTCGCCGAACAGAACGGCAAGATCGAACGCGTCGAAGACTGGGGCCGCCGTCAGCTCGCCTACCCGATCGAAAAGCTCGTCAAGGCTCACTATGTTCTCATGAACATCGAATGCGGCCACGAGACGATTGAAGAAATCGAAAACGGCTTCCGTTTCAACGACGCCATCCTGCGTCACCTCACCGTCAAGACGAAGCATGCCGAAACGGCTCCGTCCGTCATGATGAAGGCTGTTGAAAAGGAAGAAGCCAAGAAGGTCGCCGTCGCGGCCGCCGAAGCTTCCGCCGAATAATTCAGTCTCCACTGAACAGATTTTTCTGTGCGATCAGAGAGCTGAGTGAACCTCATTGAGATTTCCGGCACGCTGACTTCCAAGGAGGAAGTGCGATACACGCCGGCGGGCATTCCGGTTTTCGAAGGTGTCTTTCACCATCGATCGGAGTTGACCGAAGCGAACAAGATCAGAAAACTCGAATACGACTTTCCCGCCATCGCCTTCGGCGCTCTGGCCGAAAGCCTGAATAAGGCTCAGATGGGACTGGACGTCAAGATCAGAGGTTTTCTGGCACCGCGATCGATGAAGAGTTCCAAACTGATCGTGCACATCACCGAATTAAATTAAGGAGCTACAAAATGGCTTTCAAGGGTAAGGGCAAGCCCCGTCGCGCTAACCAGCAGAACTCTCTCTTCAAGCGCAAGAAGTTCTGCCGCTTCACGGCCGAAGGCGTTGAAACGATCGACTACAAGGACATCGACACGCTCAAGGACTTCATCCAGGAAAACGGCAAGATCATGCCGGCCCGTCTCACGGGTACGAAGGCTCACTATCAGCGTCAGCTGGACACCGCCATCAAGCGTGCCCGCTTCCTCGCTCTCCTCGCCTACACCGACAACCAGTAATCAGAATTAAGGAGATATCAAATGCAGGTTATTCTTCTCGAGAAGATTGCTCACGTTGGTGATCTCGGCGACGTCGTCAAGGTCAAGGACGGTTATGGCCGCAACTACCTGATCCCGACCGGCCGTGCCAAGCGCGCCACCAAGGCCGCCATCGCCGAATTCGAA